>JAFUGH010000015.1 GCA_017469465.1 Clostridia bacterium
GTGGTAGGTGTCACCTCAAACCAGTCAAAGCTGTAGTAAAAATGAACAAATCCACAGTGCAAATATATTATATAAAATTTAGAAGAAAGGAGAAATAACCCAATCATCTATATAATATTTTGATAATTGGATTATACGTGATGTTAATGATAGTTGCAATTGATGGACCGGCAGGTTCTGGAAAAGGTACTGTAGCGAGAATGATAGATGAAAGGCTTGGGTTTACTAGAATAGATACAGGAGCAATGTATAGGTGTATTGCTCTTAAAATGTTGAGAAATGATATTGCACTAGAGGATGAAGAAAAAATAAAAGAAATACTTTCAAATACAAACATTGAACTAAAAAAAGAAAATGGTGAATTATATGTATTGTTAGATGGAGAAGATGTAAGCAAAGAAATAAGAAAACCACCTGTAAATAGTTTTGTATCTCCAGTATCGAGTATAAAAATAATTAGAATAAAAATGGTAGATCTTCAAAGAGCAATGAAGGATAAAGCAGAAAACATTGTTATGGAAGGAAGAGACATTACCACTGTAGTATTTCCTGATGCTGATATAAAGATATATTTAACAGCGTCATTAGAAGAGCGAGCTAGAAGGCGCTACGAAGAATTAAAAGAGTCTAGTGTAGATACAACTTATGCAGAAGTGTTAGAAAGTATTAAAGCTAGAGATGAAAATGATATGAAAAAAGAAATGGGAGCACTAAAAGTTGCTAAAGATGCAATCGTACTTGATAACACCTCAGTATCAATTGAAGATACATTTCTTATGGTAAAAAAAATAATAGAGGAAAAGGTTCGTAACGTGGGGAGGAGTAATTAAGAATGATTAAACAAACAAGAACCAGATGGTTCTTCAAAGGACTATTTAATGTTTTATTTCACATTATATATAGATTTGACGTAAAGGGATTAGAAAATATACCAGAAGAGGGAAAAGCTATCCTTTGTCCTAATCATATACATCTTGTTGATTCGATTGCACTTGTTATTCATTTAAAACGAATGATATATATCATGGTAAAAAAAGAATTAATGAGTAATAAGATTGGAATATGGTTTTGGAATAAAATAGGATGTTTTCCGGTAGATAGAGGTAAAGCAGATGTACATGCACTTGAAGTTGCAAATAATCATTTGAATGATGGAGATTTACTATTAATTTTCCCTGAAGGTACAAGAAATGCATTAGAAAAAGGGAAAAAAATGAAAAAAGGTGCAGCAATGATTGCCGTTCAAAGTAAGAGTCCAATCATACCAGTAGGAATGCAAGGTACTTTCAAACCATTTAGTAAAATAAAAATAAGGTTTGGAAAACCTATTGACTTATCTGAATATTTTACTAAAGAAGAACTTAATCCAAGAGACTACATACAAATAACAAATAAAATGCAAGACGAAATAATTAAACTGAGGGATGGAGAATAGAATTATATTAGTAGGAGGATAAAAATGAAAAAAATATTTTTAATAGTAGCGATGATAAGCGTTATAGTACTAGTTGGCTGCTCAAATAAGAAGGTAAATGAAACAAATAATGAAGTTATATTGAATGAGCAAGAAGATACTTCTTTTAATGTAAAGGATTATGCTGGTCAATGGAAGTCTAGTGATGAAACTTATGAAGCAAACTATGTTACGATAAATGCAATGGATACAAACATCATTAATTTCGAATATATGATGGTATCTGATGCTCCTTATTATATGGTTGCTAGCATAAATGTAGAAAATGTTATCATAGACGAAAACGGTATTGGAGAATTTGAATTTGAAGAAGACGGATGGAACCACAAAGGAAAAGGAATTATTAAACTTACTTCTGATGGAGTAGAAATCGAAATACAAAAAATAGAATATAATGCAGAAGTCGAAGAAGAAAGTGAGTGGAAGATTAGTTCTGGTAAATATGAAAAGAGGGTTGCTGAAGAGTAAGTAAATCACATAGTAAAAAATAGCAAAAAAAATGTCAAAAAAAGTGTTGACATACATACAAAAAAATGTTAGTATAAGAAACGTCGTCGGATGAAAAATAGAGAATTTAAATATCCTAAAAAATACCATAAAAAATATTCAAAAAAATATTGACTATTGCGAGAAAAAATGTTAGGATAATATTTGTCGACTGACATAATAAGTATACAAAAATGTATGCGAAAAATTAACAAAAAAAGTTTTAAATTTTTGTTGACAACTCACATACAAAATGCTATACTAAGTAAGCACTTTGAGATAGACAAAATGTGAAGCACATTGAAAAGTAAACAATGAGTAAATAAGAGAAACCAAGCGAATTGTAGAGGAGCACAGAGTGCTCCATATACAAGGTACTATTATAGTACAATAAATCGAATGTAGAGGCGAACAAGATTCGCAATGCAAAAAGATAACGAATGAGTTATATTAAACATCGAATTAATTAGCGAAAGCTAATCGATAAATTAATTTGAGAGTTTGATCCTGGCTCAGGAGAAACGCTGGCGGCGCACATAAGACATGCAAGTCGAACGGAACTTAGTCGA
>JAFUGH010000060.1 GCA_017469465.1 Clostridia bacterium
GAAACGCTGTGCTACTTGAGGAAAAAATATGCTTTACTGTTAGCTTTAAAAACCTAGAGCTTGTAGAAGAGCGACGCCCTTTTTTCGAAAAGATAATATTTATCAAGCAATTAGGAATTACTTAATTTAGTCAGACAAATTTGTAATTTGAAGTAAATATTTAATATTAAGTGGAGAAAAAAATGGAAAATAGCATATATTTAATTACAGGAGAAGATTTATTTGAAAGAGAAAAAGAATTAAATAAAATAAAACAAAACTTTGGCGAACTAGTGAAAGGGATTAATTTTGTAACATTAGATAAAGAGACTTTACATCTTTTATCGAGAGAGGTAACTACTTATCCGTTTGGCTTTACTCAAAAGCTAATTATTGTAAATGTTCCCTCTAAATCAGCAAATTCAGAAGAAAATACATCAAGTAAAAATGATTGGTTCAACGAAGAACTAATGGATGATATTCTAAATGCAATTGACTATAATGTAATCATCTTTATTGGTGATATTCAGTCGAGAAGCAAGTTGTATAAATTCGTTAGTAAAAATGGAAAATGTATAGAGTGTAACAAACCAAAAAGCAAAAAAGATTTAGCACCTTGGATTGTTAGCTTAGCACGTCAAAATGGAAAAATAATTTCACTTGAAAACGCAAATTACATGTTACAAATATGTGGAACCGATAAGTTAATGTTAAGTAATGAAATACAAAAAATTGTAGATTATATTGGAGAAAATTCTGAGATACAAAAAAAAGATATTGAGAAGGTAGGAATAAGAACACTAGAAACGATTATATTTGACTTGACAGATGCAGTGGGCAATAGGAATATTGCTATTTCACTAAAATATCTAGATGAATTACTAATGCAAAAAGAACCATTGCAAAAAATATTGATTATGATTGCAAGACATTTTAAGTCATTGTTAATTACCAAGATGTGTATTCAAAACAATGTAAGCGTATCAGAAGAATTAAATATTAAATTTCCATTTATTGTGAATAAATATAAAGAGCAATCTAAAAGATTTAAAGAAGAAGAACTAAAAAGTATTTTAATAGATTTGGCAGATTTAGATAGTGATTCCAAAATTGGTAAAATCGATTTAAAAATTGGATTAGAACTTTGCTTAATAAAAACTATGTGAATATATTATTTGAAAATGAGAAAAATAAGAGCGTATCCAAAGAGCAAAATGCAAATGGAAATGCTCTTTTTTATTGCTTTAAAAATAAATAGAGGAAAGCACAATTATTTGTAAAGGAGATAGATAATGATGTCATGGAATATCCGAACGGACTTAGCAATTGAAAATAGAGAGATATATCAAAAAGCAGAAAAAGTGGAAGACGAGATTCCTGGAATAAAAACTGATTTTGAAAATGTGTCTGAAGACTTAAAAGTAACAAAAGTAGAAATAATATCAGAGGAGGGAGAAAAAGCGTTAGGAAAGCCGATTGGAAAATATTATACACTAGAAGCAGATAATATGCATTTGGGAATGGAAGAAATTAGTAGCCAGGTAGAAAACAAAATATCTTCCATATTAAAAGAATTATTACAATTAAGTGCAAAAGATAAAGTTTTAGTTGTAGGACTCGGAAATGAAGAGGTGACGCCAGATTCTTTGGGCCCCAAGGTAATATCTAGAATTAATATTACAAGTCATCTAATCAAATATGTTCCTCAATATATAAATGAAGATACAAGGTCAGTAAGTGCAATAGTTCCTGGCGTACTCGGAACAACAGGAATTGAAACAAGTGACATTATTAAAGCTGTTTCAGAAAAAACAACTCCTGATAAAATTATTGTCATTGATGCTTTAGCCGCTAGAAATATAAAAAGAATAAAAAACACCATTCAAATTTCCGATACAGGGATAATTCCTGGTGCTGGAGTAGGAAATAATAGACAAAGATTAAATAAAGAAACCATTGGAATACCAGTGGTTGCTATAGGTGTGCCAACAGTAGTTGATTCTAAAACAATTGTAAGTGATGTTATTGAAGGATTAATTGAAGAAAATAAAATAGATGATGATAAAAAAGAGGATTATTATAAATATATTCAAAAAATGTTACCGGAAATTGAAAACAACAGCATAGTAACCCCAACTGAAATTGATGAAGTTATTGCAAATATTTCAGAAATTATTGCTAATGGTATAAACATGGCATTAAATTAAAAAATCCGACAAAAATATTGTCAAATGATGTTGAATTAAAGCCATTTTTAAGATATAATATTACTAAGTGTATATTATTATTGTAGTATTGGATGTGATAGAAAAAATGGCGGACGATGGAAAGAAAAACGGAGATAATATTGCTAAACAAAGTGATGGCTTTTTAACTAAAATAAGAAATTTTATAAAAGAAATTCCTGAAAAGATAAAGTTGATTACTTCACCCATTGGGCAAGTGTTGGGGTGGCTTCTTTTAATCATTTTGATTGTTATTCTTTTTTCTGTTATTGGTAAGGCAGCAACAAGAGCAATCGCTAGATTAGTGGGTATCAACTGGAACTATAAAACATACGATAAAGATTTGGAAGTAATAAGACAATTGAATGTTAGTGGATATGAAAGAACAATTGATGCAGATAATTTTCAAGATTTTAAAGCTTATGAATATGCTGTTTTAATGGATGCAGCGGAATATTTGAGAAACACTAAGCAAGAAATGTTTGATATCGTAGAAAATGAGGGAGAGTATGAATTTGAAAGAGAACTCATAAAAAATAAAAAGCCAGAAGAATATAATGCTAAAATAGCAGAATTATCACAAAAATATGCTAATGTTGGCGGTGGAAGTAATCCTGCATCAGTAAAATTAATGGATGTTTTTTATGAAACTAATCAAGGAAACAGTGAGTTATTATCTGATAGCAGATTACAATCACTAATTGATTCTAGTGCAAATGAAAGAAATGTCACGGTTGGTGGAATTGATGCAGCAGGAACGGTAAAAGGGGGAACCAATAGAGTTAATGGTCCTTTTCTCGTTTATGAATTTAAAGAAAATAGTTTTAGCGGAGATAGAAGTGGTGATAGAAGTACTACAAGTACTTCTAATTCAACAACATCTTCGGAAAATACAGAGCAACAAAGAGCAAAGTATAACAAAATCATATATATCGGTGACGATAGAACAGCTCAAATTTATTATACAAAGAATGGCTGGAATGAAGCTAGTACTTCACTTGAACAGTATGATGGAGAAAATAATTTTTGGATGGCAACAACGGATGCTGAAATTAGCTGGATGGAGACTATTGCTATTCCTAGTATAGAAAATGAAATTGAAGATAAAACAGCAATAGTTTTTCTACTAGGATTAAATGATGTAGGGAACACAAATGCTGGTCAATATGCATCTTTAATTAATAGTAAAGCAGCTGAATGGAAAAACGAAGGAGCAGAAACTTTTTTTGTATCAATAAATCCTGTGAATGGGGTAAACGATGAAAATATAAAAAATGAAGATATTGTTAGATGGAATAATTCAATAAAAAGCGAACTTTCAAGTAATGTAAAGTACATAGATACTTATTCACAAATAATAGGAACAGCTCAGTTTAATAATTGGAAATATTATTCTGAAAAAACGAACAATGATATATATAATATCATCATCAACAATGTTAATGAATATCCAGCAACATCTTATGACAAAGTCACATATTCTTTAAGTGGAGATGGAAATGGGTCATTAGAACCATATATTTACGTGACAAGAGACAATATTGAGTTTTCATATTATTTTGATGCTAACAATAAAGTAATAGAATATCCATTATTATTAAATGCTTATAATGCTAGTTTAAATAGTAGCACTGAAAACTCTGCTGAAGTAAATAGAGCTTTACTTGGAATTTCACCAGTTGTTTTTCCAGATATTAATGTTAATGAATATACGAAAACACCATATTATTCAAATAAAACAACATCAGTAGTGTATAAAATACCTTTAAGAACGATACTTGGTAGATACATGCCAAAAGCGGAACTTTTAAATGCATGGAGCTATATTAAACAAAGTGTAGAAAGAGATACAGAAGAAATAACTGATGAGGGCTTCATGGATTACACGATTGAAGCTATAAAGGGAATATATAATGAAGCTTGTTTATTGGGTGAAGATACTAAAACGATTTCCGATGGAAATGATTCAGGAGACACAGTAGAATATACGGCTGACGATTCAAATAAGAAAACGTTTGTTACTTTTGAAAAAGCAGGAATAGAAAGTACAAAATATGATATAGAAGGGCTTCAACCAATTAATGGAGAAGACGGTGATCCTAACATCAAGATTGTTACGAATTTTATTTCTGCTATCGTAATAAATCCAACATTTGATGTTGAATATAAAACCACTTACACCATGGAAGATCCAAATGCTGATGTGGGCTTAACACCTTCAATTTCAGAAGAAGCACAACCTGCTAATACATTGACAACAATAATAGAAGATAAAATGCAGGTATCATTAGATAATTTGAGAGGTCTATTAAGATCCGATGGACTTGAACTTGTTTCAGGTAATTTTATTTTAGCAGATGGAACACCTGAGGAAGGATATACGCCACCATCTTCTTTAGAGGGAATAGATGGATATTATATAAGAACTCAGGATGCTGGACAAGTTAATAGTATTGCGGAGAAAGTAAAAAATGCGGTAAAATCTTATATTCAAGAACAAATAAGTGAAGATTCTGAACTGAATGGAATTGTGGAAATTACAAATATTCCGAACGATATTGTACGTTTTAATCCCATTTTTTTGGCAAATGAAACAGCAGAGGTTACTCAAAAATTGAAGATTGAACATATTAGAATGCCAGTGTTACTTGTAAAAAGTGCTACTACTTGGTGCAGAGAAGTAACATATAATCATAGAATAGTACAGAATCAATTTAAGCAAAACAACAAAAGATATATTATACCAAAAAGTGTAAGTTCAATTGGGGTACAAAGTTTTAATACCACAGTTGAAAGTGAAGGATATAGAGGAAGAGCTTATTCAGAAGTCTTTTCGAAAATACAGGAAAAAGATGTTATTAACATGCTTATGATGCTAGAAATGTCAGCAAGTGAGGGCTCTAATGATTCATATGAATATATGCGTGATTTATACAAATTAGTGTTAGCTTCTCGTGATTATTCTAAAAATCATGGACATACTTCTCCAAGCGATTCTAGATTTATTCACGAAGATACATATAAATATGTTCATATTCCAGATTCTATACTTTATTTTGATGATTCACAGTCGCAAAAAATGTATTGGTTAGAGCTTTTGACTGCAACAATGGACGATCCAATTACGCAACAAGAAATGAATCAGTTTAGAACCAAAGATAGAGACATTACATGGCAACTAGTAGAATATGAAAAATATGATGAATGTAATACGAGTGGAAGTACAAAAGTATATGCACTAAATCCATTTGGAAGTCAATATGTACGAACGTATTTTGAAACTATGTATCGTAAGAGTCAAGATGTTTCTGGCGCTTATAGAGCAGGAAGTCACAATGGAGCTGATTGGTCAGGAAGGACAAAAGTTAGTGATATATTTGAAATGGGAAAATCGGCTAATACTGCTGATAACATAGGAGGAAACATATATAACTATGAATTAAATCACTTATCTAGGATATATGGGGAAGAAAGTGCAAAAACGAAGTTAAAAGAAGTCTTACAGGAAGAAAAGAAAAATATGCCTATTGTTGCAGTGGCTCCTGGTAAGGTAGTGACTGTTGCATATAGCGCAAGGTCTGGTTTTTATGTGGGAATACTACATAGTAATGAAGAAAATACATATACGTACTATATGCATATGAAGAGATGGCCACTTGTTAATGTAGGAGACTACGTGGGGGCTGGAACATTACTAGGTTATGAAGGTTCTACTGGAAGAAGTTTTGGGGCTCACTTGCATTTTCAACTTGAAAAGAACGATAGAATTGAGTCACCTGAAAACTATATTTTTCCAACATTTAATCCATTCTATTATGAAGATAAGGCAGCAGAAGTGGGATATGATTTAACGAGCGAATATATGTCTTTGCAAAGGACAGTTAGCATGGTTGGCACAAATGCAGGAAGTGAAGCAAGAATTACAAATAAAGTACCAAGAAATGCCTTAGTGATAGATTATTCGAGTTTAATCCAAAACCAAGGTTCAATGCAGGATAGAAACTATACATATGATGGTGAACTAGATTGGAATAGCTCAGAAAGTTTTGATGGAGTGAGAGCATTTTCTGAAGGTTTAAAAGAGCAGAATATATTTGACATTTATTTAAGAAAAGCATTTTTCGATAAGAAACTTGCAATAGCAGAAGGATATTTAGTAAATCCACTTTCGGATATATTAGCAGGTGATATTATTGTAAAAACAGATGTACCTGGAGCATTACCTTCTTTAACAAAATCTGAGTTGAAAACGATGCTAGATGGTTATCTAAATGCTAGATATAAGAGTAAAGCTAAAGTTGATTGGCTGATGAAAAATGTTTTTACAGATGCAAATTTAGATTTTATGCTTGCAAAGGAAAAAGAAACAAATGTATCAATTGTATTTATGATTGCAGTTTCTGTGCAAGAACAAAATTTGGGATTGGCAGATAATAAATTAAGTAAAGAAGCGCATAACATTTTTAGTATTAAAGGTGTTGATCCAGAAGGTGGCTACATTTTATATCAACATGGTAAAAAATGGCGTAATTTTAAATCGTATAAAGCAGCAATGAATTACTTTATGGATTTAATAGCAAATGGAAATTATTACTTTAAAAAAGGAAATTATTCGATTGGCACAATTGGTCGAATTTATTGTGAAGGCAATGCATGGGCAGGACACGTAACTAGTCATGTTATTGAGATTATGAAATATTATCCTGGTAATTGGGTTGCACCATCAATGGCAGGCGAATCATTATTTACTGGTGAAAATCCAGAACTGATGTCAATAATAAAGAATTGTATGGCTTTTTATGTGGATAATAATTTTAAATATTGTCAGGGAAGTGCAGGAAGGCTTATACCACCGTACGATAGTTCTGGAAAAGTAAGACAAAAGAAACATGTATGCAATAGCTGCTCTAAAAATTGCAGTTCACCTGCTTATAGAACTGACTGTAGTACATATGTTTCTTGGGTAATATATGAATATGCGAAAGCAAATGGATTTACTGATTTGCAAAATGAGTTTTCAAGACAACACTCATCTTACGATTTTCAATCAATAGGAAGTAAATTAAGGAGTGGTAGGAGAACAGGGTTCTATAAGTATCTTCAACTAGTTCAGTACGGAATTGGAGGTAAAAATTTTAGAAGTATCAGTTCAAGATTGCAACCAGGTGATATATTAGTATTTCGTGAAGGAGACGGACATCATGTTGAATTTGTTGGGGAGAGTGGAACAAAAGTATATAGTTGTGGAAGTAATCCAACAAGTAAATCTGCTAAGTCAAGTTATACTAGAAGAAGTGATGCAACTTGTGCTATACGTCTTTTGACACCTGAACAGGTAAACAGTAGATAATATTAGCCCTATGAATATTTTATACTATTGATTAATTGAATAACCAAGGCTGCATATTGAAAAAATTCACTATGCAGCCGTTTGCTTATGCATATATCTTGAAATTAATAGTTCTATAATATATAATAAAATTCATGAAGATAAGAGTGGAGGAGTTATATATGAACAAAATAACTAAATTCTTATTAATTATTGTTTGTGTTTTATTAGTTATCTATTTTTTTGTTAATGGATATGCAAGCAAAAATGAAAATATGGCATATTTAGTAGGAAATAAAATTGGTGGTGGAGAACTTTCAGTCTCTGAGTACTATTCTATTGCACAGTGTGTCGAAACATATCAAAACTACCTTGCTGAAAGAAATTATGAAACGGCATATAAAATGTTAAATAATAATTATAAAGAATATATTTCTTTTGAAGAATTTAAAAACAAAGTATCTAAAAAGGACTATGCAAAGTCGGTTATTACGGATATTGAAGTCATTACTGCAACTACATTTCATGTAAAAGCAGATGTAAGTGGAGAAAAAGAGGACTATACCATTATCATAAACAGTGAAAACAGTAATTTCTTACTACTTCCTGAATCTTTTTTGGATTATAGAAAATCTAGTATAAAAACTTCAAAAAATAATTTAAACTGTGAACTAATAGATTATCTTGTTAATACGAATGAAACGGTGATTCATTTTGATATTACCAATGAAGGCAATGAGGAAATTAAAATAAGTGGTGGAAAATTGTATACTAATTTAGATGATCAAGTTGAAAATGATATTGATGTGACGATTCCAGCAAAAACGAAAAAAGAGATTTCAATGTCTTTTGAAACAAATTACGCTTTTCCAAATAAAGTTATCATATATCGCAGTAATGGAGAAAAGAAAAATATTGAATATAATTTTGAAATAGAAGAGTAGTATTTAACAAAAGAGGAGAATTCTATGGATAAAAAGAAAATAATTAAAATATGTTTAATTTTCATTTTGCCTTTTTTTGTATTAGCTTTAATTGAAACTGGTATTAGAGCATTAATTGGATTATCAGGTAAGATTTCCCAAAGAGAGGAAGAAAAGAAGCAGGAACAAGCTGAATATAATTCTGATAAGCAAATAACGCAAAGACAAATAACTACTTTTATAGAGGATATTGTTGATGCAATAGGGGACAAAGACTACAACTATGTTTTTGATTCCTTAGATGAAGCGTATAGAGAATATAAGTTTAATAATGAAGTAAATAAATTAAAAGAATATATGGAAGAAAAAATAAATATTGGAACAAAACATGAAATTATTCGAATAAATCAAAATGGTGGAATGTATCAGGTACTGCTTGGAATTACTAATGGTAACTTATATTCTTCTCAAAGTTTTACTGTCAAAGTACAGGGAATTAATGAGTGCACATTTATGTTTGATGAGTATACAAATTTTAATAAAATGAATGAAACTGCAAAATATACTGATGTTCAGTACCAGCTTTCATATTACTATGAAACTCCTGAAGCAATGGGATACATTATTGATATAGAAGATTTAACAGCAGAGAATATAAAGATAGATTTTGATGAATCCAGTAAACTAGTTTTGACGAATGGTAAAACATATAAATGCGGTACAATAAGTTCTATTGAGATAAAGCCAAATGAATCAAATAGAATAGAAATAGTTTTTCCAAAACAATACATTGGTAAGTCATATTTACAATTGAATGTGACGGAAAATGATGTTCCAAGAGAGATAATTATTAGTTTAGAAAGAGATATTATGTAAGTAGACAAATCTTTAAATTATCGAAATAGTTACATTTTTTACAAAAATATTTGATTTTAACTAAATTATATGGTAAAATACTATTCGAACCGTGACGTGGAATAAGGAATATCTCCTCTTATTCTAGGTTACAGGCAATTAAATGAAAGAAGGAGGCAAATTAAAATGAATAAAGAAGAAATCATTAAAGAATATGCAACTCACGAAGGAGATACAGGTTCTCCAGAAGTACAAGTTGCATTATTAACAGCTAGAATCAAACATTTAACTGAGCATTTGAAAGTTCATAAAAAGGATAATCACTCTAGAAGAGGATTATTTAAAATGGTTGGTCAAAGAAGATCTTTACTTAAGTATTTAGAAAAGACTGATATCGAAAGATATCGTTCATTGATTGATCGTCTTGGTTTAAGAAAGTAATTAAAAGGGGGATAAAACAATAGTTTTATCCCCTTTTTTATACAATAGGAAAGTTATAGAAATTTTTGCTTGTAGCTTGCGAGTAGCAAGCGTTAAAAGCAAAAATTATTACCGAAATTCTTTCCTATTATTCAAGAATAATTACATTAGAATGTGAAGCAAAGCTTCATATATGAAAATCAAAAATCTTTGATTTTTAGATTTCCATTTTTCTTAGAAGCCTTATCAGTGTAGGTGTAATGTGTGAAGAGAGAAAAAGGTTGCCTAAAGGGATGCTTAAGGGATGGAGCAGAACCGTTGAAAAAGTTTAATTTTAAAAAATATTCAATTCGTAGCGGAGCACAGAGTGCTCCATAAGTATTGATATTATTGAATTTTTGTATTATGGCGAACACTGCTCGCCACTACAATTGTGACCTTTTTAGGTGGTCACAGACGGAGCAATTTAGGTAAAAGGATTGTCCTGCTTTGACGATTTCTCTCTTTAGACATTACAACTACCTAGGGCTTCTAAAAACACAATTTATAATAATTGAGGTAGAGCCTCGGAAGGAGAATATTATGTTTAAAACTTATTCAATGGAATTAGCAGGAAGAACATTGACAGTTGAAACTGGTAAAATGGCAGGATTAGCAAATGGAAGCGCACTTATTAGATATGGAGATACAGTAGTTCTAGTAAATGTTACAGCTTCTAAGCAACCAAGAGAAGGAATAGATTTCTTTCCGCTTTCAGTAGATTATGAAGAGAGATTATATGCCGTTGGTAAAATTCCAGGAAGTTTTCAAAAAAGAGAAGGTAAACCAGCAGATAAAGCAATTTTAGTTGCAAGAGCAATCGATAGACCAATTAGACCATTATTCCCAAAAGATTTAAGAAATGATGTATGTGTTAATGCACTAGTACTATGTGTTGATCCAGATTGCTCACCAGAAGTTGCTGCACAAATCGGTACATCCGTTGCACTTTCAATTTCAGACATACCATTTAATGGACCAACAGCAGCAGTTAGCGTTGGGTATGTTGATGATCAAATAGTAATTAATCCAACATTGGAGCAAAGAGCTAAAAATAGACTTAATTTAACAGTTGCAGGAACTCACGATAAAGTTTCAATGATTGAGGCTGGTGCAGATGAAATTCCGGATGATATCATGCTTGCTGCAATTATGACAGGACATAGAGAAATCCAAAAAATTACAGAATTTATCGCAAAGATAGCTTCTGAAATTGGTAAACCAAAGTTCACATATGAATCAGCTGATGTTCCAGAAGAGTTATTTAATGATGTTGCTGAATTTGCTAAAGATAAAATGTATGAAGCTGTACAAGCTGTTCAAAAAGAAGATAGAGATGAAAAAATCGATGCTTTAACAAAAGAAATTGAAGAACATTTAAAAGAAAAATACGGTGAAGAATATGATGAAAAAGCTGCAAAATTGGGAGATGCTATCTATAAATTAGAAAAGAAAACTGTAAGACATATGATTTTAGAGGAGCATAAAAGAGTTGATGGAAGAGCAATTGATGAAATAAGACCTTTATCTGCAGAAGTTGATTTACTTCCAAGAACACATGGAAGTGCGCTTTTCTCAAGAGGACAAACTCAGGTAATGTCAATCGTTACTTTAGGTACAATCGGTGACGAACAAGAATTGGATGGTTTAGATGAAGAAACATCAAAAAGATATATTCATCATTATAACTTTCCACCATATAGTGTTGGTGAGGCAAGACCTTCAAGAGGACCTGGCAGAAGGGAGATTGGACATGGTGCTCTAGCTGAAAGGGCGTTGGCACCAGTTATTCCTTCACAAGAAGAATTCCCTTATACAATAAGAGTTGTATCAGAAATATTATCTTCAAATGGTTCAACATCGCAAGGAAGTATTTGTGGAAGTACCCTTGCACTTATGGCTGCTGGTGTTCCAATAAAAGAACCAGTTGCAGGTATTTCAACTGGTTTAGTAACAGACGAAAATGATAGAAATAGATACGTGATGATGACAGATATTCAAGGTCTAGAAGATTTCTTTGGAGATATGGATTTTAAAGTTGCGGGCACTAAAAACGGTATCACAGCAATTCAAGTGGATATTAAAATTGATGGTTTAACAGAGCAAATTATCAAAGAAGCTTTTGAAAGAACAAGAGTAGCAAGAATGTACATTTTAAATGAGGTTATGCTAAAAGCCATTCCAGCACCAAGAGAAGAAATTTCAAAATATGCTCCAAAGATTATTACAATGAAAATTGACGTTGATAAAATAAAGGACGTAATTGGTTCGGGTGGAAAGACAATTAATAAGATAATTGAAGAAACAGGAGTTAAAATTGACATTGAAGAAGATGGAAGTGTGTTTATTGCAGGAACTGATACAGATTCAGCTAATAGAGCAAAAGAGATTATCGAAGCAATTACGATGGAACTTGAAGTTGGAAAAACATATTTTGGTAAAGTAGTTCGTATCATGAACTTTGGCGCATTTGTTGAAGTTGCTCCAGGCAAAGAGGGAATGATTCATATTTCTAAACTTGCAAAAGAAAGAGTAGAGAAAGTTGAAGATGTAGTTTCGGTTGGGGATGAAGTCTTAGTAAAAGTAATAGAAATAGATGCACAAGGAAGAGTAAATATGATGAGAATTGTAGACTAGAAGTAAATTACAATTTGTCTGAATAAATCATTTTTCAAAATTGATTGTTACTCTTGAAAAATTTTTGTTTTATGGCGAACACTACTTTGTATACTGAGGCTGTAACATGCTAACGCATGAACACCCTCATGTGTGTTCGCCGCTACGAATATTGCACCACAGTGTCGTAGCGGAGCACAGCGTGCTCCATAAATAATCATCTCGTTTAAAACTACTAAAGAGGCAGAAATATGCTGGAGAAGAAGATATATATTTTTTTAAAAGTGAGTGTAGTAGCAAAAACGTTTCATCTATCGGTTTTAACGATTCAAAACGTTTTTGCGTAGGGAGGCGATTTGCTTGCAAATCGCGAGCACGAAAC
>JAFUGH010000016.1 GCA_017469465.1 Clostridia bacterium
GGCTGAATGCACAATGGGTGCAAAATGGGGACGTCCATTAAATGTGCATTCAGCCAAAATTCTCCGTCCCTATTAGTCGAAAAAAAGCCAAAATCCTCCGTCTCCGTCTCAAATGGCCCTCCAAGACCCAGACAAATTGTAATTTATTTTAAAATTCTTGCTAAATGTACTCCTGAACATGATGCCATCATTAGTCCACGAGTAAGTCCACCACCATCACCAATGCAATACAAATTTTTAATACTTGTTTCAAATTCTTGATTGATACGAACCTGATTGCTATAAAACTTAATTTCAGGAGAGTAAAGCAAATTATCTGGATGAGCAAAACCAGGGATAACATTTTCAAGCATTTTAATAAATTCTAAAATATTTGTCATAGTTCTATAACCAAGAGCATAGGTAATATCTCCAGCTACTGCAGATTTTTGTGTCGGTATAACAGAATTAGTTTCTAAATCTTTTTCCCAAGTACGTCTACCGTTTAAGATATCTCCTAATCTTTGCACTAAAACATTTCCATTTCCAAGTTGATTTGAATTTTCGGCAACATTTCTACCATATTTAATTGGTTCATTGAAAGGATATGTAAAATTGTGTGATACTAATAATGCTAAGTTCGTATTAGTACTTTTCCTATCTTTATAAGAATGACCATTTGCTAATGTTATATTTTTATCATATACTTCGGTTGAAACAAAACCACTTGGATTCTGGCAAAAAGTTCTCACCTTATCGTAATAAGGCGCAGGACGGGCAACAAATTTTGCTTCATACATATATTTGTTAACATCAGCCATATATTTATCTGGAAGTTCGTATCTTACACCAATATCCACAATTCCTGATCGACTATTGATATTATGTTTGGCACACATATTAGAAAGCCAGTTAGCACCTTTTCTTCCAACACCAATGACAACATTATCTCCATATACTTCTTCTAAATTAGTGAATTCATCATCTTCAACATATTTTGAAGGTTTCGTTTTTACTCCTTTTATGACATTATTATCGACAATTAAATCAGCTACTACAGTTTCGAAATGAATTTCTACACCATGTTCTAACAAAAAGTTTTGTAGTCTTCCATATAATTCATGAGCTTTCTCAGTGCCTAAGTGCCTTACTGGTACATCAAATAAAGTCACATTATATTTTTTTGCTTTTTCCTTAATAGAAGAAACTTCCTCTTTAAATTCAACACCTTCTACTTTAGGGTCAGCACCATACTCAAGATAAATATTATCTGTATAATCAATTAATTTTTTCGTTTCTTCAATTCCAAGGTATTCATGTAAATTACCACCAACATGAATTTCAGTATCTTCGGGATTATATAAGCTTAGTTTACCATCAGAAAAAGCTCCTGCACCAGAAAAACCATTGGTAATATGGCATAAAGGTTTGCACTTCATGCATTTACCTGTTTTTTCAATAGGGCAGAATCTATCTTCCACTTTTTTTCCTTGTTCAATCATCAAAATTTTCTTGCTTGAACCAAGTTTAATAAGTTCATAAGATAAGAAAATACCACTTGGACCAGCACCTATAATAATTAAATCATATTTGTTCATAAATCAACCCTCCTTGGAATACGATACCATTATATAATAATCAGAAAAAATTGCAAAGAAAAAATATACACAAATGATAATGGTTTATTTGTGTATGGAATATGACAAACTAGAGGATAACATTAAATCAGTTGTTTTATCATAATTATATAAGCACTGCTGATACACAACATAAGAAAATGTGAATACATAATATATTGACAAAAAGCAGGATGGAGAATATAATATGCATTGTTGATGATGACAAAACCTTTCTCAACAATTAATGAGAAGAACTGCTTCAGTAATGAAGGAGGTGAAGTCCTTATGATGGTGCGTAAGAACGTTTTTGAGATTTAAAAAATGTTTCCAAGCCGGCGCCTCTACAGCAATGAACTTGCTGTGGACTGTAACACGGTTGCACTTCGACCTTTTTAGGGGGTGAATGAGGTGAAGCGGTATGTTACTTTGCCATTTTGGTAGGGCTAAAAAATGATCGAGGTCAACTTCCTTTAATGACCTCTTAATGGTGACACTAGTGCTTAAAGTACTAGTGTCATTTTCTATATAATATAAAATAACTTTATCTTGCAAACAATATTAATTTAAATTAAAATAAATATAGAGGATAAGATGATACGAAGGATGTGAAAGGCTATGGCCGAAACAATTGTTAGAAAAATACCATTAAAGAAAATAACAAGTATAGAAGAATATGAAAAAAATAATAAGGCATTACAATATTATTTAGAGGAGCATAGTTGGTTTACTTCACATGATTCAGATGAATCACGTTTAAAAGACATCAATCATCAGTTAGATGAATATAGAGAGAAACTTGTACAAGCTCCGAAAGATAGTGAAGAGCAAAAAGATATTTATAGTTCTCTTCATGCCTTAAAAGTAAAATATTTAAGAATTAAAGATGGAACGTATGATTCGGTGCTTAGAAATAATATTAAAGCTGAAATGATAATGTTAGATGAATATGAAACACAATTAAATAAAATTCCATTTGGAAAAGTACTTGCTGGACTTTTAACAGGAAATAAAGAAGCAAAAGAATATGTTAGAAAAAAACTTACATTTTTGTTTAATAATTCATATGGCATGGTGGAGAAACCACAAGATTTACACTTAGAACCACATGCTATATTCGATTTTGTGAAAGAATATACAGATTCATTTGTAGATACAAATACAATAGATTTTATTAAAGAACAAGAAGAAAAAGGATTGGTTACATATACAGAAGAGCCGGGTCATATTCAAAAGAAAGTGGCAGAAATCATTCAAAGAGGAGAACAAGCCATTTTAAATAATTCTTCAGTAGTATTGGCTAGTAATTATGGACCGACAAAGATAGAACAAGTTAGAAGTGTGTCTAGTACGATGCACCCCAATATGCATATTAACAATCATAAAAACGTAGAAAGAGAAGAAAAGGAGAGAGAATAATTTCACGATGGTAATTGTATTAATTATTTTAGACCAAATAGCAAAATATTTTGCCTATACAATAAAACCTGATTTTGACATTTTAGGAAGCTTCCTAAGAATTCAGTATATTGAGAATACTGGCACAATATTTGGATTATTTGAAAATTCAAATTATATTTTTATGGCACTTGCAATTATTTTATGCATTTTATTAGCGATGTATATGAGAAAAAATATAGAGAAGAAAAGCTATAAAGAAAAATTATTTATGCTAATTTTAGCTGGTGGAATTGGGAATTTAATTGATAGGATCGTTCGAGGATTCGTTGTAGATTTTATATCACTTAAGTGGGTTGGTATTTTTAATTTTTCAGATGCGTATATTGTAATTGGGGTATTCTTAATTATATTATTAGAAATACGCGAAATAAAATTAAAGAGAGATTTGTAAATTGTAGTGGCGAACTGTGTTCGCCATAAACATAAATAAGGAGTAATATTGAAATAATGGATAACCAAGAAATAATTGTTACAAAAGAGCATGATGGTGAAAGAATAGATGCATTTGTTTCAAATGTTGTTGAAAACTTTTCAAGAAGTCTTGCTCAATCTTTTATTAAAGAAGAAAAAATATTAATAGATGGAAAAGTTGTAAAAGTTTCAACTAAAGTACGAGAAGGACAGAAAGTTAAAGTTCCTATCAAAGCAGAAAAAGAAGTAAGTGAAAGCTTGATTGCAGAAGATATTCCAATTGATATTTTATATGAAGATGATGACATATTAGTGATAAACAAACCTAAAAACATGGTAGTACACCCTGCTGTAGGAAATAAGACGGGAACTTTAGTAAATGCAATTCTTGGAAAAACACAACTTTCTAATTATAACGGAGAATTTAGACCTGGAATTGTGCATAGACTAGATAAAGACACTACAGGAGTATTAGTTGTTGCCAAAAATAATATGGCACATCAAAATATTGCTGAACAAATCCAAAATCGAGAAACGAAGAAGATATACATTGCATTAGTTAGGGGGCTAATTAAAGAAGATAATGGTGTAATAGATTTACCAATCGGTCGTCATCCTACTGATAGAAAGAAAATGGCAGTTGTAAAAGAGGGAAAACAAGCGTTAACGCATTTTAAGGTATTGAAAAGACTTGATGGCTATACTCTCATAGAAATTGAATTAAAAACAGGAAGAACACATCAAATAAGAGTTCATATGTCACATATTGGTCACCCAGTCGTTGGAGACAATGTTTATTCAAGCGGCAAGAATCCTTTTGGAGCAACAAGCCAAATGTTGCATGCATACAAACTAGGCTTTAAGCATCCCAAAACAGGAGAGTGGATGGAGTTTACAGCACCACTTCCCAAAGAATTTGAAAAAATAATGTGAATTAAGAATGGAGCGGATACAAATGAAAAAAGTCTTTTTTATCGCATCAGAAGTTTCTCCATATGCTAAATCTGGCGGACTTGCTGATGTTGCTGGTTCACTTCCAAAAGAGCTTTTGAAAATGGGATACGATATCA
Organism: Clostridia bacterium; assembly: GCA_017469465.1. Lineage (GTDB taxonomy): Bacteria > Bacillota > Clostridia > TANB77 > UBA1234 > UBA1234. Next base: position 4,538 of record JAFUGH010000016.1, read on the forward strand.
AAGTAATAATGCCAAAATATAGAGAAGTAAAACAAGAAATGGAATATGTGATAGACTTTCCAATTTATATGCAAGGTAGAAAGGAAAACTGCATTGTAAGAAAACATACGCAAAAAGTAGATGATAAAAATCTAGAAACATATTTCATTGATAATATTCGATATTTTGATAGAGACGGTTTATATTGTCATCCAGATGAAGCTGAACGATTTGCTTTTTTTGATAAGGCGGTTGTCGAGTTAATTCGTAGAGAAAAACCGGATATTGTTCATCTAAACGATTGGCAGACTGGCCCCATTGCACTTTTGCTTCGTGAAAAAAATAAAGATATTAAAACAAAGATAATTTATACAATTCATAATATGGAATATAACGGTAGATTTAATAAAGGAAATATTTATCATTTAGACTTAGACGATAGTTACTTTACTCCAAATGGAATTGAATTCTATGGGGATATGAGTTTTTCTAAAGCAGGCATTTTATATTCAGATATCATTACTACAGTTAGTAAAACGTATGCAGATGAAATACAAACTCCAGAATATGGTTTTGGATACGAAGGACTAATGAGTTTAAAAGCAAAACAAGGAAAGCTGATTGGAATAACAAATGCGATTGATTATGAAGAATATAATCCGGCTAAAGATAAAGAACTGTACAAGAATTATACGTCAAACTCATTTGATTTGAAGAAAGAAAACAAAAAAGCATTGCAAAAAGAATTAGGATTTGAAGAAAAAGACGTTCCACTATTATCAATCATTTCTAGAGTTGTCTCTCATAAAGGATATGATATTTTAATAGAAGGCTTGAATGAAATTTTAAAGAAAGACATCCAATTTATAGCACTTGGTGTTGGTGATAAGCATTATATCAATAGGCTTGAATATTTAAAAGAAAAATATCCAGGAAAAGTATCCGTCAATAATTTTTTTGATCATAAACTTGCTAAAAAAATATATGCGGGAAGCGATATTTTCTTAATGCCATCGGTATTTGAACCATGTGGACTTTCACAATTAATTAGTTTTAGATATGGTACGGTTCCAGTAGTTAGGAGCACGGGCGGACTTCGAGATACAGTAATTGGCTATGGAGCTGATAAAGAAAGAGGTAACCGGATTTACGTTTTGGGGAAACAGTGTTTATGATTTTGTAACTGTTACAAATAAAGCTTTAGAGTTATATGAAAATAAAAAAGAATGGAATGCTTTAGCTAAAAAAGACATGATATTAGATTTTTCATGGAAAGGTCCAGCAAAAGAATATGCAAAAATATATGAATAAAAAGTAACCAAAAACTTTCTCCTTGCATAATATAAATTAAATTTATGGAAGGAGGAAGTTTTTTATGGGAGATGGATGTAATAACAATTTATCAAATTGCAACAGGAATGATAGCTGTTTGTGCAGTAGCAGATTTTTATTCTTTATTCTAATATTTTTGATTTTGTTTATAGACAATTAAATTCCAATTTGTCGGTTAGGCCATTGGGGACGGAGAATTTCGACCAATAGGGACGGAGGATTTTGGCTGAATGCACAATGGGTGCAAAATGGGGACGCCCATTAAATGTGCATTCAGCCAAAATCCTCCGTCCCTATTGGTCGAAAAATGCCAAAACCTCCATCCCTATGGTGCTTCTACAAAATCATAATTTAATCTTCAATTTTACACAAAGAGTTTTGTTGACAAGTTTAGAGGTAAAAAGTATAATAAAAACATCAATAAACAGTAATTTCTATAATATTTTGCAAATAATAAATATATACTAAAAAATAAACGTAAAAATGATAGGTATGGTGATTTTTTGGAGGATTTTATTTTTGAATTTACTTTTGTATTACCTTGTCTAAATGAAGAAAAAACATTACCTTTTTGTATTGAAGAAATTAGTAATTATATCAACTCTCATCATTTAGATGCAGAAATTTTAGTTTCTGATAACAACAGTGATGATAAGAGTGCTGAAATTGCCCAAAAATATGGAGCAAGAGTGTCTATTTGTAAAAATAGAGGCTATGGAAATGCTCTAATAAATGGTACTAATAACGCATATGGAAGATACTGCATAATGGGTGACTGCGATGGAAGCTATGATTTTTCAAATTTAGATGAGTTTATTAATAAGGTAAGAGAAGGATATGATTTAGTAGTCGGAAATAGATTTGCAGGTGGAATAAAAGAACATGCTATGCCATTTTCTCATAAAATTGGCGTTAAATTTTTATCTAGATTTGCAAATTTCTTTTTTAGAACTCCAATAAAAGATTTTCATTGTGGTTTAAGAGTATACAACACTACTTCAATCAAAAATATACAACTATCTTGTCCAGGCATGGAATATGCCAGTGAAATGATTATCAAAGCAAAAATAAATCATTTAAGAATGTGTGAAATTCCCACTATTTTACGAAAAGACTTAAGAGATAGGAAACCACATTTAAGGACTATTAGAGATGGATTTAGACACTTATTCCTTATCATAGAATTATTTGTAAATAGAAAAAAATATAAGGTTAGTGGAGAGAAAGTATGAAAAAAGTAATATTTAGCATTTTGAAATATCTTGGTACGTTTTTGGCAGTTATAATTGTATTTAATTGTTGTTTGTATTTGTCATGTTTTTTTCCTTCAAACATAATTGAAGAACATGCAAAAGAATCTTCTGATATATTAGCTGAACAAGGAATGTTTTATCAATTGTCTAGCGTATTTAATATTACTAATAATAATTGCACTGATTCAGTAATTATAAACGAATCGTACGCCATTGATAATGAACATCCATATGAATCGTATATGAAGGCAAGAAAAAATTATCAAAAAGGTCTTACAAATGAAGAACTAGAAGATATAAATGGTGAAGGCGTTACTGTCAACTACTTAGAAGAATATGGAGGAGAAGCAGTTGGATACGATTATGATCCAATTGGAGAGTTAAATGATTTTTTATATGGAAGAATAAGTACTTCTTTAAATTATGCAAGATATTGGCATGGCTATTTAATATTGTTTAGACCATTACTAATTTTATTTAATATTTCTCAAATTAGGACTTTGCTCTTTATAGTATTTACAAGTTTGTTTATATATTTTATGTTTTTATTAAATAAAAGATTTCATAAAAATGTTGCTATAATTTTTGGACTTTCTTTATTGTGTTCTGGTTATTTTTCGGTCTCGTTTTCGTTAGAAAGTTCACCTGTTTTTTTGACTATGATGATTAGTTCAATCATTTTACTAAAAAGGATTGACAAAATAAAAGATTTCAGTTTGTACCTTTTCATCATAGCTTGTATAGCTAATTTCGTTGATTATCTAACAGTTCCATTAATTACTTTGGGAATGCTATGTTGTTTATATATTCTGAAGTTATTAGAAAACGGAAAAGATTGGAAATATTGTGCTAGATTTTTAATATTTCATTCAATTGTTTGGATAACGGGTTATGCTTGTACTTGGGTATCTAAATGGATTTTATACGATTTAACGATAGAAAGTTTCGAAAGTATGTTGAATATAGGGTTTACACAAAGTTTCTATCGAATGACAAGAGACAATGATTATGCTCTTGGAGAAACAAATTATTTTAATACAATCTATAAGATTTTGAGTAATTCGTCATTTTTCATCCTAATATCATTATGGATAATGATGGCTATAAATAAATTTAAAATAAATATAGAAAAATTTAATAAAAATGCGATACCATTTCTATTATTGTCTTTATTACCAGTAGGATGGTATATTGTTTTAGCAAATCATACTATGTTACATGCATATTTTACTTATAGGCATTCATTAGTATTTATGTTGGGCATTCTTTTAGCCATAAATGAACTGCTTTTTCAAAAAAATATGATAAAAAAACATTAGAAAAATTGTTTTAAATACTTGGAGGTGCAAAATGAAAATTTGTGGCATTGTTGCGGAATATAATCCATTTCATAATGGACACAAATATCAAATAGAAAAGATAAAAGAAAATACTAACGCGGATGCGATTGTTGCAGTTATGAGTGGCAACTTCATTCAAAGAGGACAACCTGCTTTATTTGATAAATGGACAAGAACGAAAATGGCACTTTTAAATGGTGTTGACTTAATAATTGAATTGCCAACTTATTATGCTGTTTCAAGTGCAGAATATTTTGCCACTGGTGGAATTGGACTTTTAAACTCGATTCGGAGTTGTAAATGATGTTTGTTTTGGCGCAAGTACAGAAGATATTGATACATTAAAAAGAATTGCCAATGTACTATTTCTTGAACCTGAAGGCTTTAAAAAACTATTACATTCCGATTTGAAAAGAGGAGCGTCTTTTCCAATTGCAAGAAGCAATGCTTTAAAAAATTTTTTAAAAAAAGAATATGATGCAAAATACATTGCAGACATTTTACTAGATTCTAATAACATACTAGCGATTGAGTACTTGAAAGCGTTACAATACTTGAACAGCGATATTAATGCAATAGCGATAAAAAGAAAAGGTGCAACGTATAATTCTTTAGAAATTGTGGACAACATTGCTAGCGCTACTGCAATAAGAGAAAAAATATTCAAGAATGAATTTGAAAGTATTTCAAGTTTAATGCCAGAAAAATGTTATGAACTAATGGATCAAGAAATAATTAATGGAAAATTGCCAATGGCACTCAAAGATTTTGAAGAAGAAATATTATATAATTTTAGAAAATATACAGCAGAAGAATTATCGACTCTTAGTGATGTAACAGAAGGCTTGGAGAATACGTTGAAAAAATGTTCTAATGAGAAGTATACATTAGAAGAATTTATTGATGCTGTTAAGTCAAAAAGATATACAAAAACTAGAATTCAGAGACTGGCAATCAATACTCTATTAGATATAAAGAAATTAGATGTAGAGTGCTACAAGCATAATTTACAATACATAAGAGTTTTAGGCTTTACAAAAACAGGTGAAAAACTTCTAAGCAAAATTCATAATAATGCTAATTTGCCTATCGTTACAAATGTTCCAAAGTTTATGAAAATTGCAAATGATGTACAAAAGAAAATGATGGAGAAAGATATTCTAGCAACAAATATCTATACATTGGGACATAAAATGCCAACATATCGAAAAGTAAATTTAGATTACACGACACCTGTCATACAAGTTTAATGCATAAGTATCAAAGGTGTTTAAAATAATTATACTGGCGCACAAGTTGTAGGTTAATAAAAGTGATAATAGTATTTTGTAAAGGAAAAGGAAAAAGATGGATAAAGTAGTGATTTATACAGATGGTGCATGCTCTGGAAATCCTGGTAAAGGTGGCTGGGGCGCCATTCTGATGTTTGGCGATGTAAAAAAAGAAATAAGTGGAAATAATCCAAATACTACCAATAATCAAATGGAGCTTACAGCCCCAATCGAAGCTTTAAAATTGTTGAAGCGACCATGTGAAGTAAAAGTATATAGCGATAGCGCCTACTTAGTGAATGCATTTGCGAATGGCTGGATATATAATTGGAAGAAAAATGGCTGGAAAACAGCAGATAAAAAAGATGTAAAAAATAAAGAATTGTGGCTTGAAATTGACAAACTTATGCAAATCCATAAAATTGAGTGGATTAAGGTAAAAGGGCATGCGGATAATATATACAATAATCGTTGCGATGAATTAGCTGTAAACGCCATAAAAAAATTGTAAAGACTGTAATTGTTCTATATCTAATAGTTTGTACATAAACATTTATAAAAAGTTTATGGGAGGCTATGAATGATAAATAGAGTTTCGAAAGATAAAACAAATTTTAAATTCAACTTACTAAAAGAACTAGGGTACATTGTTCTTTTAGTAACTTTTTTTGTTGGAATAATTATGGGGGCATTTAGCTTAAAAAATGTTGATTCCACTAGTTTCAATGAATATTCAGAAAGCTTGAGTGAAGCCATTTCTAAAGTTGATACAAAAGGTTTTAATATCACTTCAAGAGGAACATTTTATCATGGAATAAAAATCATTGCGATATATTGGATTGTTGGAATGTCAATCATTGGCACGCCAATATTAATCGGTTATTTAGGTTATAAAGGTTATTGCCTTGGATATACAATTTCAGCTGTCTTAAAAATTCTAGGAATGCAAGAGGGAAATCTTTTTGTTTTTAAACATTTATTTTTGAATAATATCTTTTTAGTTTTTATCATGATTTTTTTGGCCAATTTTTCAATTAAAATTTCAAAGAATTTTTTTGAAAAAGAGATGAATTTGAAAACAAATACATTGAAATATACCGTTGTGACAAGCTTTATGCTTGCTTTATGGCTAGGAGTCAATTTTGTTGAAAGAATTATTTTTTCAACTTTTTAAAATTTTACATAAAAAGTACTTGCAAAATTACAAAATATTGTATAAAATAGGTCTTGTTTAGAAAAAAAGAAATAACAAAAGATAAGTGGTGCACATAAACCTTAAGGGAAATCTCCAAATTATGTATAAACTAAAAATTAGAGGGAGTATGTGATATGGAAAAAAAGTATGTAGAAAATTTTTTAGACTTTCTTCAAAATGATAAGAAATTATCTGATAACACATTACAATCGTACAATAGAGATATTAAATTATACTGCAATTATTTAGATCAAAATCAAATGGATATGATAAAAACTGATGAAGAAGACATTAAAACATATTTAGACAATTTAAAAACAAATGGAAAAGCGGTTTCTACAATTTCAAGAAATTTAGCTTCTCTTCGCTCATTCTATCAGTATCTTCATAAAACAAAAGTAGTGAAAGATGATCCAACACTTAATTTGGAGTCACCAAAAATTGAAAGAAAACCACCAAAGATATTAACATCAGATCAAGTAGAACTATTATTAGAGCAACCTAAATGCGTTGATTTAAAAGGGTATAGAGATAAAGCAATGCTTGAACTTGTATATGCTACAGGTATCAGAGTTACAGAGCTTATATCTCTTAATATCGACGACATTGATTTAGAAAATAAAACAATTAGATGTGTAGGCAAAAACAAAGAAAGAACCATTCCAATAGGTTCACTTGCCATTAACGCATTGAAAGATTACATGGAAAAATCAAGAAATGTATTATTAAAAGATGAAAATGACCCAGCTTTGTTTATTAATATTAATGGACAAAGACTTACAAGACAAGGATTTTGGAAGATTATTAAACAATATAAAGCTCAAGCGAATATTGATGTAGATATTACACCACACACTTTGAGACATTCATTTGCAGTTCATCTTTTAGAAAATGGTGCTGAACTTAGAGCCATCCAAGAAATGCTTGGTCATTCAGATATTTCATCTACTCAAGTATATGCACAAATGGGACAAAATAGAATAAAAGATGTTTATTCAAAAACACATCCAAGAGCATAATTCCTATAAAAAATAAATAAAAAAGTGTTCTGACTTTATTGTCAGAACACTTTTTTATTTGCGCATTGGGTGCACATTGGGGACGTCTGGGAACACTGAAAAAGTCAAAATCGTAGTGGCGAACAATGTTCGCCATAAAACAAAAAATCAATATTACCAATTATTATGGAGCACGATGTGCTCTGCTACGAAATTGCAGAAATTCAAAATCATGACTTTTTCAGTGGTTCCGGACGTCTCCAATGTGCAAAGAAATTTCAATGCTTTTCGTTTGTCAACATTTCAATAAAACTAGGATATAACGAGCTAGCGTGTTCTTTCCAGTTTTCGGCAATATTTCTTGCTTGTTCCTGTGAGCTACAAAAAACATTAATTTCAAATACTGTTTTATGCGCTTCGGTGATTTTGCATTTTGTAATATAAGCATTTTCACCTTCTGGTATATACTCAGCTGTAACGGCCGTGTCATTTTTTACGTCTTTCAAAATACTATCTATGATGGCATCAATCTTATATTTTGTGATTCCCGGAAGTAGATTTTCTGTAAGTTCAAAAACATTAATTCCATCATCAGTAATTTCATATAACCATTCATCTTCTTGTTGATAATTAATAATATATTTTTGTTCCACCAAATCCGATAGAATATGTTGGAAGTAATAATAGTTGAAGCCTTCTACGTCATATAACAATCTCAATATTTGTGAATTGGATAGAGGACAATTTACTTTTTTCATAACATATAAAATAATTAGCTTATTCTTAGCAAGTCTTTCTTTATCCTCAAATAAAGAATTATTTTCTTTCATAATACCACCTTCTAAACTTGCTCAATTTGAGGCTATTATATCATAGAATACTGAAAATTCAATAATAATTTTCAACAAGCAAAGGCATTGAACGATTTTGATTTTTTCAGCGGTCTCCGATATCTCCATCGTTCACTTTTTCTATTAAAGAAAAATACACGAAAAAATGTTTGCATTAATAAAAGAGATGAGATATAATCTCAATAGAGGTGATTCATTTGCTTGGACAATTACATATTAAAAATATAGGCATAATTGATGATATAACGATTAATTTTGAAGATGGCTTTAACGTTATGACTGGTGAAACCGGCAGTGGTAAGAGTCTTATCATAGGCTCCATTGCTGCTGTCACAGGAAGTAGAATTTCTAAAGATATTTTAAAAACGGGAGTAGATTCAGCATTAATAGAGGCATATTTTTTTGAAAAAGATAAAGATATTATATTAAGTAGAGAAATATTTGCAAACGGGAGGAACATTTGCAAAATAGATGGTAAGATGGCTACACTGGCACAACTAAAAGAATTAGGAGAATCTTTAATAGACATCCATGGTCAACATGATAATCAATCACTCTTAAATCCTTCTATGCATTTAGAACTTTTAGATAAATTTATAGGAGAAGAAATAGCCACACTAAAAAATGAATACTTAAATAAATTAAATGAGTATAAAGAGATCAAGAAAGAACTTGAAAATAATTTTGGCGATGAAAAAGATAGGTCTAGAAAAATAGACTTATTGCAATATCAAATAAATGAAATAGAACAGGCAAAATTAAAGCAAGGAGAAGAAGAAGAATTAAATGCACGTAGGAATTTAATGATTAATTCAGAAAAAATTGTGAAGGCTCTTTCTAATACTTATTATAACTTAAATGATATTGTAATAGATAATTTAGGAATGGCAGTGCACGAACTTTCTACAATAGCTGCACTTGATGAAAACTACGATAACATACTTTTAAACTTAAATGAAGCATTTTACATGCTAAAAGATTCAGCTAGTGATACATTAGATGCCATGAATTCAGTTGAATTTGATGAAAATGAACAAAATGAAATTGAAGAAAGATTAGATATCATATATAATTTAAGAAGGAAGTATGGACATGATATTGAAAGCGTACTAAAATATTATGAAGAAATATCAGATGAATTATATAAGCTGCAAAATTCAGATGAAATAATTAATCAGTTAAATCAACAATTAGAAAAAATAAGTAAAGAACTAAAAGAGCTTGCATTAAAGATGAGAAAAGTGAGAAAAGAAAACTCCGTTCTTATATGCCAAAAAGTAAATCAAGAACTAAAAGAATTAGAAATGAAAAATGCAAGCATTGAATTTGAATTTAAAGAACTAGAAAGTTTTTATGAAAATGGTATGGATGATGTACAAATATTAATTACTACTAACTTGGGAGAAGCTTCAAAGCCACTTCATAAAATTGCTTCAGGTGGTGAAATTTCAAGAATTATGCTTGCACTAAAAAATGTTTTCGCAAATGTAGATGACATTTCATGTATGATTTTTGATGAAATAGATACAGGAATTAGTGGTCAGGCTGCAAAAGTGGTTGCTGAAAAAATGAATCAAATTTCTCAAAATCATCAACTGATTTGCATTACACATTTGCCAATAATAGCTGCTTATGGAGATGAAAATTACTTTATTTCCAAAAATGTTGAAGATGAAAAAACACATACAAATGTTACAAAACTTGCAGAAGAAGAATTAATCAAAGAATTAGCAAGGATATTGGACGGTGATACTATAACGGATATTAGTCTAAAACATGCTAAAGAATTGAGAAAATTAAAAAAAGACTTGAATAAAAATAGAAAATGATTTGTAGCGGAGCATGCATGATACTGTTAGAGCTTTGCTTGATACAGTATCAGTATACAACGGACAGTGTGCTCCATTACAAGAAGGAGGTGGTTGTAAATAACATGATTAAACATAATATTTGCTTTTATATTTTCATAATGATTGCATTAATAGCGCTATGCACAGACTATTTGATGTTTTTGTTTCAATTCCATTATGAAATATCACTCAGTATTTCTACCATTTTAGCGATGATAGTTAATATTTTTCTAATGAAGAAAAAAAGAGTTAGTATTGTTTCAAATTGGAATACGTTTGATATACTCATGATTACATTTGTTTTAATTTATATTATTTGCAAAATTTCAATTCCAGATTTTTCTTATGATGTTGCAAACTATCATGTTTATTTGCAGCAAAACACAGTAATTGATAAAGTAAATTTTGATTTTTTTGCTGGAAAAACAATTAATGCTTTTTTGTTCCCATTAGGAGATAGAATGCATTATATATTTAGATATATCATGGGTTATAGGCTAGGAACACTTTTATCTTACTTTACACTTATCGTTATTTTTTATGAAGTAAAAAAGGTTATTAGTTTAGCTGTTAACAATGACAAGCTAGTATCAATATTTGCATTGCTATGTACGATATCATCTACTTTAATAAGAATGTGGTCGGGAACTTATTATATTGATACTTTTTCAATACCAATTTTGCTAGAAATAATATATATCTTATTTAAGGCTAAGCAAAGTGAAGAATCAATAGCACTAAATCAAATGATTTACCTAGCACTTTTGGCAGGTATTGCAACAGGAATAAAAGTTCTTAATTTGATTTTGATTTTACCGATATTTGCATTTTTTATATTTAAAATAAAACCACAATTTAATAGCAAAGTACTGATACCAATGATTGTATTTCTATTTCCATGGATATTGTACGCAATAGATAATCATATTCAGACAGGCAGTATGCTATTTCCGTACTATAACAATTTTTTTCAATCACCATACTTTGGAGATTTTTCATGGAAAGATGCAAGGTTTGGAATTCCAAATGTAGTATATGCTCTAATATGGCCAGTGTATACAAGCGTAGTCTCATTAGGTTATGGAGATGAGTGGTATATTAGAGAACCTATTTGGGCAGTCGGATATGTATATACAATTGTCTATCTCATATATGCTATTATCAAAAGGCAAAAAAATACCGTGCAATATGATATTGCAATTATTTCAATCATATTAACAGTTTTTTGGCTAGTACTTCTAGAAGGATATATGAGATATGCCCTTATCATACCAGTGCTATATTCAATAACAATAAGTATTACACTAATACATTTAATGGAAAAAGTATTTCAAAAGGATAAGCATAAAATTCATATCCGATTGACTCATAAGAAAATAAAATATGTTTTATCCATTATTTCTTTTACTTGCATTATTATTAGTGTTTTACTATTGAGTGACGAAGCAAAAGAAAACTATCCCTTAGTATTGAACGATAGAAACTGCGAAAAAATAGAAATTGATGGAGTATGGGGGACGATTGCAGATGATGTTGTATTGACTGAGCTTGTAAGAGAAAAAAACACACCAATATATAACTTAGATAAAAGCACGATAGATACAAGTAATCTTACTTTAAAAATGTACTATGAAATTATAAAAAGCGAAAAACCAATCTATGTTTTAGTTGATTTATGGAATTATGAGGAAAAGATAGGTCAACTTTTAGAAAATCATTTTGAGCTAGACGAACTAGTTGAAACATATCAATCAGAGCAAATTCCATTTTTAAATAAATATGATGAGTTATATTTATATAAAGTAGCTTATAAAGGAGAAATACCAAATGAAAAATAAAAAATTATATATGATTTTATTAATTTGTATTTCACTATTCACCATTGGACAAGTACATAAAACATTTGAAAATGATACATTTTTTACAATCCCTACTGGTGATTATATTTTAGAACATGGAATTAATGAAGAGGAACCACTGACGTTTCATGAAGGATTAAAATATACAAAACTTAGATGGGCGTTTGATATAACCGTCAGTTTAATATATAGGCAATTTGGATTTGATGGATTATATATTTTTACCGTTATCATGTCAATATTATTAACAGGTTCTTTGTATACGGTGATGGCTAAGCTTACAAATTCCAAAATAGTTCCTTTCATTTTGACATTACTAGTAGCCTATGCATGTTCTGGGTATTACGTTTGCAGAGCTCAAATTGTGTCATATACATTTTTTATTTGGGAGATATACTTTCTGTTGCGTCTTACTAAAACAGCTGAAAATAGATATATTATTGCATTAGCCATATTATCGTATGTATTATTAGCCTTCCATTCTTCGGTGTGGATTGTATACTTAGTATTTTTCATACCAGTGATTGCAGAATGGATACTTAGTGTGATTATATCAAAAGGTTTTAACATTTTTTCAGAAAAATTGATGATAGAAAAAATACCAATAAAGAAAGTGCTTATTGCACTTATCATAGTATTACTTACAGGTTTATGTACTCCTTTAGGTCTTAACCCATACACCTATAGTATAAAATCATTTGGATCAATTGCAGGGGAACTTGTCACTGAATTACAACCCTTACAGTTAGTGAATACACCTGCCTTGTACGTACCTTTAATATTATTAATATTGATTACTGTATTTACAAAGTCAAGCTATAAGGCATTAGATTTATTCTACTTTTTGGGTGGAATGATTATGGCAATGATAGCGGAAAGAAATTTATATATTGCTTTACCAATAATGGCAATTGCATTTTGTAATATCATGAATTATTTCCTTGAAACATATCAGCTGATAAAAAATAGTAATAAATTTGAAGCTTATTTGGATAAATATATACTGATTGATTTATTCCTAATGATTTTATTTGTGGTATATTTAATTCTAAAATATAAAAGTATATCTAGTGAAGAATATATTAACAAAGATTTATATCCTGTTGAGGCAACAAACTTTATAAAAGAAAAATTAGATATAGATGATATGAGAATATATACAGGTTTTGATTATGGTTCATATTTGGAACTAAATGGAATAAAAGTATTTTTAGACAGCCGTACAGAAATATATTGTGAAGAATTTAATCAGGTATCAATTCTATCCGATTGGGCAAACATTTTTAGAGGCTCACAACAAGAACTTCCAAGTACTTTAGATTATGCAGTAGATAAATATCAATTGACACATATTCTATGTTATGCAAGTGATTATTTTGTGGACTATATGAAAGATTCAAAAGAATATCATGAAATATATTCAGATGAAAATTTTATGATTTTTAAAGTGGAATGAGTGAAAGAGGTGTACAATGGGGACGTCATGGAGTGTGAAATTTCGGACGTTCCCATTGTCCGTTTGGAAGAAATGTGTAATTTTTCCATCAATTACCACCATTATAAATTGCCAAAGATATTTACAAGAATTGACGCAAATGGTAAAATCAAATTATAGATTAACATAATACCAAAGAATAAAAAAATTAAATATACTACCAAACAAAGCATTGTTAATCAAGTGATTAAGAATGGAGGATGTACATATGACAAAGAAAAAATATGTCTGTTTGGCAGTATTTTTAATTCTATTATTAAGCCTTTTTGGAATTTATACAAGTTCATTGGCAGCAAATACTACAACTTCACACACAACACATAGTTATACAATACAAGGAAGCAAAATATCATCAGCAACATGTACAGCTGCAGCAAAATACACGTATTATTGCTCTTGTGGAAAAAGCACAATTAAGTCAGTTGGCAGTAGCTTAGGTCATAATTATGCAGCAGCCACATGCACAAAGCCAAAAACATGTACAAGATGTGGAGTAACATCAGGCAGTAGCTTAGGACATAGTCCAGGAACAGTGTGGAAAAGTAACAGCACGCAACACTATAAAACGTGCCAAAGATGTTTACTAAATGTATCGGTAGCAAATCATAATAGTAGTGGAAGTCGTGTCTCAAAGTCAGCAACGTGTACAGCAGCAGGAACAAAAGAAATTTATTGCACAATTTGTAATAAAGTAACATCTACACAAAGCATTGCAGCACTTGGCCATAGTTACAAAGCAGCAACATGTACCGAAGCACAAACATGTACAAGATGTAATGTAAAGGTGGGAGGACCACTTGGACATAGCTATGCAGCAGCCACATGTTTAAAACCAAAAACATGTACAAGATGTGGAGCAACCTCAGGAAATGCATTAGGTCATAGTTACAAAGCAGCAACATGTACCGAAGCACAAACATGTACAAGATGTAATGTAAAGGTGGGAGGACCACTTGGACATAGCTATGCAGCAGCTACTTGCACGACAGCCAAAAAGTGCACTAGATGTGGGGTAACATCAGGAAGCGCATTAGGACATTCGGCAGGAACCATATGGATGAGTGATGCTAATCAACACTATAAGCTATGTCAAAGATGCAATATAAAGTTAAATGCAGGCAATCATGGTAGTTATAAATATAGCAACGGAAATGCAACAACCCATAAGAAAACATGTGGCACATGTGGTTATGTAACAACAGAAACACATAATAATGTAACCAAAAGACCATTTGATTCTACTCACCATACGTATTCTTGTAATTCATGTGGATATTCAATTAAACAAGATTGCGCATTTGGAACAACGGGAGTATGTGCTTGTGGAAACAAGAAAGCAGCAACAGTAGCACATACACATAGTTATAAAATAACAAATACAAAATATATTAAAATTGATTCACATCAACATCAAAAAGAAGTAACATATACTTGCCAAAACACAACTGGAACATGCGATAAAAAAACATATAACGTTACAACAACAGAGGTACACAATAATGTAACAAGAAGACCGTTTGATGCAACACATCACACATATGAATGTAAATCATGTGGTTACACAGAAAAACAAGTATGTGATTTTGGAACAACAGGGGTATGCGCATGTGGTAACACAAAAAATACAATAGGAAACACAGGAGTAACAAGTCATACACATAGCTATAAAATTACCAACACGAGATACATTAAAATTGATTCTCATCAACATCAAAAAGAAGTAACCTATACTTGTCAAAGTAACGTTGGAACATGTAATAAGAGAACTTATGTCGTAACCACCACAGAAGCTCATAACAATGTAACAAGAAGACCATTTGATGCAACACATCATACCTATGAATGTAAATTATGTGGCTACACGGAAAAACAAAATTGTGATTTTGGAACAACAGGAATATGTTTATGTGGTAATAAAAAACCTACTACACCATCATCAACAACACCACATAAAGAAGATCCTTCTAAAGAAATATTAATAGATCCTGGACAAGGGCAAGAACAAAATCCTGGAAAACAACCGGAAACCAATCCAGGGCAAGAGCAAGAACAAAATCCAGGACAGGAACAAGAACAAAATCCTGGAAAACAACCAGAAACAAATCCAGGGCAAGAACAAGAGCAAACACCACAAGCAACACCTCTTCAAGTAGATGTTAACGCTAAAATGAATGGAGTACAGTTGGCAGACGGTTCACAAAAAGAAGCAAGTCTTGGAGATGCAATAGAATTAATTGCTACGCCAAAAGAAAATGTTGCAGCAATCATCTATTTTTGGGATAAATCAGAACCAATTGAAGTAATCAATGATGCGAGTGGAACAATTCATATTCCAGATTCATTTGAATTAGGTTCAACTCATAAGTTATATGTTCAATCACTTGCCAATGATGGTAATGCATCAGAAACAAAAGTATATACATTTATCATACCTAATCCTGTTGACCAGGAAAACAATCCATTAGAAGTATTACCTTGGGAAGAGGAAAACTTTAAGATGAGAGATATTAGTATTTTACTTAGAAACGACTCAGAATCTACAAAATCAAATAAAAATGTATATGCAATTAATGAGAATGTAACCTATTATATTGATTTTAAAAACGGTGGGATTGATATTACTGAGCCGGTAACCATTCGCTTAAACATTCCACTTGACTTTGAAGTAATTCAAAATGGTGGAGGAACAGTAGATAGCAATTCTAGAACAATTACATGGATTTATTCAAATGGTATGGTGAAAAATTATTCGGGAACGAAAAAAGTAGTATTAAGATATACAGCTTTAAATGATAAATCAGTAAATGCAGAAACAATTTATCCACTTGCACAAATCTTAGCAGGCAATGAAATTAAAGACCACTCTGCGGTTATTAACTTCATATATCTAGATTCAAATACAGTAATAAATGCCATACACTTACCATACATGTATGGAGACCTAAATGCACCAACATTTAGACCAGATGATACCATTACTAGAGCTGAAGGTGCACTAGTACTTGCAAGAATTCTACTTGGACAAGATGTAATAGATAATACGGAAGTTTCATATGTATTCCCAGACATTACAGAAACATATGAAGAGGCACAAAAAGCGATTACTGCTTGCACAGAATTTGGAATTATTAACGGTTTCACAGATGGAACATACAAGCCAAATAGAACGATGACAAGAGCTGAATTTATGAAGATACTAGCGAAATTTATTGAAATTAATTATACCAATAATGGAATCCAAGGACTAGAAATTAAAGATATTGAACAATCAGTCAAATTATATAATAATCCTGTATCGCAATATATTGTTAATGGCCAAATCATTGAAAACCACTGGGCTATAGAAGAAATTTCGTTACTATATCGATTAAATATGACACCAATTAGTGCAAAAGAAAAAGACTTAAGAATCGATAATGGCATTACAAGAGCTGAAGTTGCACAATTAGTAAACTTCTACTTACTAAGAGCACCAGCAGAAATGGAACAAATTGTTGACACGGCATTTGAGGATGTTTCAATGAATCACAAATTGGTAGCAGATATTGTGGAAGCAACAAGACCAATTCACTTATTTAGAATCACGAAAGACGGCAAAGAAATTGCAGAATAAAATATAGTCATTCTTAAAAGAGACGAGGTGTTTTTTCGAAAATGCTTCGTCTCTTTCTACTTTTTTTACAATAATATTACAAATATTACAATAATATTACAAAAAAACAACATTTTGACAACTTTTTTTTGAAATATTTACTTAAATTTACAAGAGTGATAATATCTTGCTATACGAAGAATATTTTGATTAAAAGTGTAATTTTCTATGAAACTGGCCAAAGATTAGAAAATGGATTTTTAATTGAGAATTGGAGGATACTTATGAAAAGGACAAAATATCTTTTTTTAGCAGTATTGGCAGTTTTTATTGTTAGTATGTTTGGATTGTGCACCATTTCTTTAGGCGCAAATTCGACTCATACCCACTCATACAAGACTTCTAAAACGGAATATGTTGATAAAACGGCGACAACGCATAAGGTTAAGACAACCAAGAAATGTTCTTGTGGTAAAACGACGACTTCAACTGGTCGTGCAGAAAACCATACATGGAGCGCTGGAAAATGTTCTAAATGTGGTTATGTGTGCAAACATAGTTGGACAACACAATCAATAACATATGAAAAAGTAACGGATGGACAAAGTGGAACGCATAGACCTGTATGGCACCAGAAATGTTCAATTTGTGGAGCTACAAGCAATGCTATACAAACACCAGTAAGTCATGCATGGAATAAAGGAACAACAAGCTCTACTAATAAACATTTAATTACGTATAAATGTGAAGGCACAGGTTGCGGAGCAACGTACACAAAAACAACATCTCATAGTTGGACAACACAATCAATAACATATGAAAAGGTAACGGATGGACAAAATGGAACACATAGACCTGTATGGCATCAGAAATGTTCAATTTGTGGAGCTACAAGCAATGCTATACAAACACCAGTAAAGCATGCGTGGGATGCTGGAACTAAGAGTGGAAATAAAATTACGTATAAATGTGAAGGCACAGGTTGTGGTGCTCATTATGACGTGACAGTAGCGGCTCCAACAGCAACATTAACAGCAACGCCATCAACATTAACAGCAACTGAAGGTGATGCAGCATTAGCAATAAATTGTACCTATACTGGAGGAACGGGAATATCAGCAACAAGTAGTAATACAACGGTAGCCACAGCGACAGTTACAGGAAATAGAGTAATGGTAACACCAAAGAAAGCAGGAAGCGCTTCAATAACAATAAAGGTAACAGGAAATACAGCAAATATAGCGCAAAAAGTAATACCAATAACAGTAAAAGCAAAAACAGTATTACCAACAGCAACATTAACAGCAACGCCATCGACATTATCAGCAACTGAAGGTGATGCAGCATTAGCAATAAATTGTACCTATACTGGAGGAACGGGAATATCAGCAACAAGTAGTAATACAACGGTAGCCACAGCGA
>JAFUGH010000017.1 GCA_017469465.1 Clostridia bacterium
AAGAATTAATAGGAACAGGGGCAAAATTAAAATTAAATGATGAAGAACTAACAATAGTAGTAAAAGCAGATGTGACAGGGGATGGAACACTAGATGTAGTAGATTTATCACAATTAGTATTACATATAGTAGAAAAAGACATGCTAGAAGGAACAAGATTAGAAGCAGCAAACATAGACGAAGATGGAGATGTAGATATAATAGACTTATCACAAATGGTATTAGTGTTAGTAGATAAAATAAAGTTAGAAGAATAAGTATACGAAGGGCGACCAATGGTCGTCCTTTGTTTTACTCAATATTACATTTGTGTTACAATCAACAAAATATATTGGCTAAGTGATATAATAAAAATGTATAGTATAAACTATGGATGGAGTAATATGAAAAAAGTATTTAAAGTAATGATTTACGTATTTTTGGTAAGCATATTTATTTTTCAAAATACAATAATAGTTTCAAGTGGCTATGATTCCATTGAATTATCTAGAGGATTGTTTTATGCAAATAAATATGCCTTAAAAGGTCAAGAGAAACAAAGTACCATTAAAAATATAATCAATACATATAATAATGCAAAGAAAAGTCATGTAACAGCAGATGGAACAAGATATACTACTATTTTTGCTAATAATAATGATTTTTACAGATCATATGAAAATACTAAAAATTTTCCAAACCTTCAATTTAGAAAAGGATTTAATTGGATTAAAAATCATTCTACGTATCTAATTGAATATAGAGAAGGATATGGTGTAACTACAGAATTAAATCAAAATACAATAAGAGCAATGCTAGATAAAATAGAGCATTTGGGCTACATGTATCATTATTATTCATTAAGAATAAAGGATTCAAATACTACAGAAGAACAAAAACAAGAATCAAGAGAGATGAAGAAAAAATGTCTAGACAGAGCATGGAAAGAATTAGAAGTGGCTTGTAGTGCTGAAACATGGTATATAAATGCATTTTTAAATACAGCAGAATTAACACATACAGTTGCATTAGGATATGATTGGTTTTATGATGGTTTGACAGATGAACAAAGGCATTATCTAAAAGATAATATTATAAATAAAGGGCTTTTGGCTTATTGTGATAAAGATATGACATTAAATTGGAGAAGAAATATTGCAAATTGGAATCCAGTTTGTAATGGAGGTATATCAACAGCTGCAATGCTTTTCTTAGATGATAATGAAACAGAGATAGATAAAGCTAAAATTACTTCAGAAAAGATGATATCTCAATTAGGAAATTACGAAAAAATAACAGTACAAGATTTATGTGCAGCAATAATAAATCAAGCACTATCATCATCCGAAACTTTGATAGGTATACCAAAATGGATTGAAATACTTAATCCAGAAGGCGCTAATTTAAGGGAAAATTTAGAAACTGAAATTGATTATATGCCTGGAACAGGATATTTGGAAAGTACAGGATATTGGATTTATGCAATGAAATATTTTGTAAGATTTGTATCTTCATTGGAAAATACATTTGATTCTACATTTAATATACTAGACAATAAATGGATTGTTGAATGTTTAACATATCCACTAACTGTTGTTAGTAATGTTAGTAAGAAGTGCTTTAATTATGGCGATGGAGGAGATGGAGGAATAGCAAATTGTGAACATTTGTGGCTTGCAAACAAATTTGCAAGAGATGCGAACTATAGAAAGTATGCACAAGCTTCTTATTATTATGCTGATAATTATGATTTTACATATTATACATCAGGAGTGATTTTTTATAATTTAGAAAATAGTAATTTTCTAAAACTTTCTGAAGATGAAATAAAGACAAGTCTAGGAGTTAATAATGATTTTGTATTAAAAGGTTCTAAGCAAATAGGAGTATTGAGAGAAAATTTTAATCCAAATGCTAATATATATGCTTCAATTATAACAGGAGATAATACTTGTATAGAATATAATGGAATAGACGGAAATACACATGGAGACACAGATATTGGAAGCTTTGTTTTTGATGCAATGGGAATAAGATGGATAGAGGATTTAGGAGCAGAAGATTATTCTTTATATAATTATTTTAAAATAAAAACTTTTAGATGGAATTATTATAAAAAAAGAGCTGAAGCACATAGCACATTAGTTATAAATCCTCAAGAAGAATTATTAGTAGATGGAAACGGAAAAAAATATGTTAATGCTGATCAATATATATATGCAGATTGTACATTTATAAAAAGTCAATCTAAAAATAGCGGAGGCTTCCTAGTTATAGATATGTCTGATGCATATAATAGGGAACAAAATAGCATAAAAGACTCAAATAAGAATAGTAATAATGTAATTAGGGGAATAAAGATAACTGATAACAGGAAAATGATAATTGTTCAAGATGAAATAAAATTAGAAGAAAAAGGAGAAGTGTATTCATTTATTAATATTGCAAGAGGAGTAAATATTCAATTATCAGATGACAAAAAAACAGCAGTTTTAACAAAAGAAGATAAAAAAGTTTTAATAAAGATAAATGATAATGGAAATACCAATATAAAATTTGAAATTATGCCTAAAAAATCTATAATAGATTTTTTAAATGAAGAAAAGAATTCACCAGATTATGGAACAAAAAATTCTTTTAGTGCAAATTTAAAAATTGAGAATGAAAATAAGTTAGCTATACATTTGGAAAATGCAAAAACAGAAATTATTAATTATGTAATAATTCCTGTTTTTGAAGAAGGAGATATAAATAAAGGTGCTCCTGAAATATCTAAAATAGAAAATTGGAATATAGTAGAGAAGAGTTTATCAAGTATAAAGGTAAGTACAAATCCAACTAAAACAACATATATACAGAATTATGAGCCGTTGGATTTAACAGGAGGAAAAATAACATTAACATATAATGATAGTAGTACAGAACTAATAGATTTAACAGCAAGTGAAGTAGAGGTAAGTGGATTTAGTAATAGCACAGTAGGAGAGAAAACAATTACAGTGACATATGGAGGAAAGACAACAACATTTAAGGTAAATGTAGTGCTACAAATAGAGTCAGAAAAATATGAAATAAATGCAGAAAAGATAAAAGGATTAACACCAAAAACCACATTGGAAAAATTCTTAGAAAATACGACTATTAGAAGAAAAGATTATACAATAAAGAATGTAAGGGGAGAAGAAATAAAAGCAGAAGAATTAATAGGAACAGGGGCAAAATTAAAATTAAATGATGAAGAACTAACAATAGTAGTAAAAGCAGATGTGACAGGGGA
>JAFUGH010000061.1 GCA_017469465.1 Clostridia bacterium
TTATCCGGGCCAGCATAAGTGTTGACAGCGGATAGTAGATCATCGGTTTGTTGTAGACCGGCAACAGCTGTTTTGATGTTACCATTGTCAGCGGATACAGCCTGGTGCCGGCTCCGCCCGCTAGGATTATGCCTTTCATGTGGTTCACCCCGTTTGTTAAATTATCTCTGAACCCTTCCGGATCCGTCTCCGTCTGCCAGCTTCTTTACTTCTTCAGCTGAAACAAGATTAAAATCGCCGTTAATGCTGTGCTTTAATGCAGAAGCAGCTGCTGCAAATTCAACTGCAGCTTGAGTGTTGTATCCATTATGAAGTGAATAGATCAATCCTGCACCAAAGCTGTCTCCTCCACCAACTCTATCTACAATATAGTCAATATGGTAATTCTTTGAATAACAATACTGTTCTCCGTCATATAACATACACATCCAGTCGTTTACCGATGCAGAATGTGAAGTTCTTAGAGTGATAGCAACTTTCTTGAACGAGAATCTTTTCATCAATTCTGATGCTACATATTGATATCCCTCTTTATTTAACTTACCTGAGAAAACATCATTATTCTCCGGCTCTATACCAAATACATTTTTAGCATCCTCTTCATTCGCGATACAAACATCAACATAATTGCATAACTCTGACATCACTGCATTTGCTTTCTCTTTACTCCAAAGCTTAGATCTGTAGTTTATATCACACGATATTGTTATGCCTCTCTCTTTAGCCTGAACACATGCTTCCTTACATATAGAGGCTACATTATCGCCAAGTGCAGGGGTTATGCCTGTAAAATGTAACCAGTCTGCATCTTCAAATATTTTAGCCCAATCATAGTCAGTCGGTTCAGACTTTTGAAAAGCAGACCCTTCTCTATCATAAATGCACACGCTTCCTCTTTGTGCAGCACCCTTCTCCATATAATATATTCCAAGCCGGTCCCCACCACGGGAGATCATGTCTGTATCTACACCGAAAGCTCTGAGATTATTCAAAGCAGACTGACCAACAGCATTTCGAGGAATCTTTGTTACAAATGATGCCTGCTCACCAAAATTGGAAAGTGACACGGCAACATTTGCTTCAGCACCGCCAAAGGTTGCCAACAATCTGTCATTCTGAAAAAGTCTGTTGTATCCTTCAGGAGAGAGCCTTAACATTATCTCACCAAAAGTTACGATCCTTTTCATGCTACTGCTCCTTAATAGAATCAATCTGGTTTTCAAGTCTTCTGATCCTAGACGAATCTTCATTGGCCATATTCATGTAGTACTCTGACTTGAATCTCAGATATAATAGTTCAAACTCAAGGGCTTTTCCAATTGCCTCTTTTAAGAACGATTCATCATTATTCTTTGAAACAACAACTTTTCTTGTTTCAAACCTGTCTATGTAGGGATACATCTTCATAATAAACGGTATAGATTCAATACCTATATTTCCGCCAAAATTAGTTGAGAGACCTGCCTCTCTTGCTTTTACGCAAAAAGCTTTTGTTGCCTCAAACACTTCATCATTCTCTATATTGGCCTTGGATATTCCCATAGATGCTGACAGGTCACTTCTTCCAACAGTAACACCTGTCAGAAAACCTTTTCCATGAGCTAGTATTTCATCAAAGTTTTTTAGGCAAGTGACAGTTTCGGCATTAATTATTCTTTCTATTTTTGCATTTTCACCGTACAGCTTAGTAACAGCACCCCTGAATTTATCCATAGAAAACGGTGTTTCTATCATTGGAGCCATAACGCCTGTTGCATCCAGAAGTTTGCACTGATCAATGTCATGGACCGCTTCACAGCCGCCGATCTTTATGATCAAACCAAGTCCGGCACTTTCAACAAGCTCACGAAGCATTATAAGCTCATCTTTCCTTGAGCCTTCAGCTTCAAATTCCGCTTTTATTGATACGACACCATAGTCAGCTTTTAATTCTCTTAGACTTTGTCTTACTTGTTTGCGTAGTTCCAACTTTATAGACCTCCCTCAATTGGATACTATTCCTTTATTGCAGATATTTCGTAATTTAATGAAGCATTTCCCATCATAATCAACAGTATTGGAAAATAATAAGGGTATGTATCAAATGCCATATGAAACAAGTATACTATAAACAATAGTTTAATTGTGTTAGCTATAGGTTTATCCAATATCGGACTATCTTTTCTTAGTACAATCATAATACTTATCACAAAGAAAACAAAAGGAATAATCCCATAAAGCGATAATCGGTGTAAATATTGACTATGTGCATGTCCAGCATCTCGCAAGTCTCTCAAAATAAATACAGCATTATTCCCAACACCCCAAAACGGACTACTAATAATATAATGAAAAGCCTGAGCCCAAAGAATGTCCCTTCCTGAAAAAGTATCATTTTTTCCAAAATAATTCAAAATATTGCGTAACGGATCAACAACATTTCCGACATATAGCATTGTAATAAATGCAACCACTATACTAAATATAAATACAGGATTAATGCTATTAATTAATAGTTTAGGAGAATTCAATAACATTAAACACAAAAGGATCATCAATAAACATATAATTGAGTTGGCAGATTTACAAATACCCGCAGCAGTTATTGTTAATAAAAGCCAAAAATACATCTTAGGTTTTTCTTTTTTCCATATAAGATCATAGAGAATTTTACTGTAGAAAAAAAAGAAATAATATGGAAAAGAACCGTTCTTTCCACCTAGAAAATAAAATGCTTCATTAGTTGTTCTTGCAGAAAAATATCCTAAAGGATGAAAAAAAATAGATAAAGCACCTACTATCGTTAATGACCCAAACAACAATATACTAGCTTGAAAAAAACACTTTGAAGACGAGTTTAATAGAACTATGCAAACTATGATAAAACCGATATTTTGAAAAACATTTGCCCACAATTTGATGTCACCGCTACGATTAAAAAAGGATGATGCACCCCATAGAAGTATGTTAATTATCAGACATATAATAGCATTATCAAAAAGATGTTTTCTTTGAATCAGCATCTTCACAAACAAGAATAACGAAATAAAAATAACAGATACCCGAGAAGCAAGAAATATATTTCCAATAGTTTTCCATATGTGAGTATTAATTCCATTACTCTCTAATAAACCAAATAGCATTGGTTCAAAAAAAGGAAACAGAAGCAGGGAAAATAATATGCTTTCTTTTTTGCACCATATTTTTAAATACATATTTTTTCTCATAACTATCACTCTATCATTTACACTCAGAAATTAAATCAGAAAGTAACAAGTGTTCCTTGCTTAAAGCAATACAGTATCTGTGTTTAATATTTTCAAATTGTTTAGGGTTTGAAATATCATCTATTACTATTTTTTTGCCCTCAGCATAGGCTTCGCTCAAAACTGTAGAAGACAAACCAACTACGTATTCGGTAGACGACAATGATGTTTCTAAAGCTATTTCCTTTGGATTTTCAATTTTACTTGTATCAAACAGTCTATATATCAAATCTACATGAGAATAACGTGGATGAAACCTAATAACACACCTTTTTCCATTACTCTCAAAAACATTGAAAATATCAACTAAATTGTCTAAAGAAACTGTACTCTCACCACTTAAATAATATGTCATAAAGTGGTCAGGTTCTAGTGTGCTAAAGTCAAACTTTTTTTTCATCTTAAAAGGCTTATAAATAATATAATTTCCTATATTACACTTCAATACATCTTTAAACATCTCAATATAAGTATGATGCCATATATAGTATTCTGAAAAAGACATATGAGCCTGTATCAACTGTAATAGATACTCTCCATGCATAAAAGATATATATTTTATGCCTTTGCTTTCTAAATATGCTTTAATAATTGGTGTTGAGATATCTCTCTCTGAATCATATACTATTAAAGCATTGAAGGTTGAATTAAGTAAGCAATAGCTAATCATTGACAGACCCTGCTTAATCTGTAATAGATAATAAGGATGGAAAAAATATTTTTTCTTAATTCTAACATAAATTGAAAATAACTCTTGGACTAATTGGTCAAAACTAATACTATCATAATCTACAATGTTAATATTACTATATTCATTTACAAGAGCACTAGGAAAAATGTCTTTAGATGGAATTGCTTTCCTTTCAATTAATGTAGCAACATTATCGAAAGACGGTTCTATTCTTTTTTTATTCACCCTAAATGAAGTGACACACAAATAAAAAAACGACAAAATATTAATCAATACTAGTCTGAAACATCCAAAATATGTCATTCTGCATTTGTGCTTTCTAAATGATTCTTTTATTGGATCATCATCATTACCTATCCTTTTCAAATACTCTTTCCACTTTGATATGTCGGGCAAATCTTCTGTATTCTTTATAGTTTTAATAACTAATCTATTATAGACTCCTTTTATGAAAATTCGAACATTCATATTTTATTCTCCCGAAAAAACTAACAATAAAGCAATTATATATCTGTTTTCAAATCATAACTGTGGTATAAAGAAGTAATTATATCCACCTTAAAAACACTGATAGCTTATCTCAACGATATAAACGAATTATTATACTTAAAAACGTAACATCCATAATTGCCCTCCCTTGTATCACTCAACCTCAACCCAATAATACTTATCAATATCATTTGTTAGCTGTATCATTTGTTCAACGCTATCAGCCTTGAACAAAATAGTGCCCATTGAATCTGTAGTATTCTTATATGGCGTTACGTCATCGCCCTTTTTATATGTACAATAAACATCAAGAAGATTGTTCTTCTCAAAGTCCTCATCGAAACATATTCTGTTAAACTTGCCCACTTTATGGCTCATTATCATATAATTGCTGTAGCATCCTTTTGTCGGTGACATTTTCAGATCACTGCAATCTTCTCCTATTGCACCCAGTATTGTGTATTTTACAAGATCAACACCCGTGGCATACTTTATCAGCTGGGGTATATAACTGCCTCCGTTTCTGGGGCCAAGCTCCAGCACATAAACGTTATCATCTTTGTCAAGTATTATCTCAATGTTATAAGCACAAGTCTTCATACCAAGTGCTGTTATAAGCTTCTGAAGTTCATTATCGATTTTTCTCTTTAATTCATCTGAAAGCAGCGAAGGCCAGAATTCTCCCAGAGCAACATATTCCCTGGTCCCGCCAGCTCCGCTGTAGAGCTCATTTCCGTAACTGGTGAACACCAGTTTTCCGTTATATGAGAATCCATCGCCAGATACCTGATAGCCCTTCTTCTCAATAAATTCTTCAACTATAAAACGTTTGCTTCTGGAATAAGATAATGCTTCATCAACTGCTTCTTTAAGCCCATTTTTGTCATATACTTTCACTACGCCCTTACTTCCGGATGAATCAACAGGCTTTACCATTATCGGAAACTTATATGTATCTATATCAGCATACGCCTGCTCAAATTCAGTATAACCCTTCGCCTTAGGAGAATTAAAGCCATTCTCGATAAGAAACTTCCTGAACAGATCCTTTTGCGTACAGAGTTTTACAGAGTCGTAAGGGTTTCCTGGCAACCCAAGCTTTTCTGCTACATATGCGGCTGTTGGTGCCGCAGGATCAGATGCATACGCAATGATCCCATCAAGCTCAAGCCCTTTCGCAAGTTCCAAAACACCTTCAAGATCAGTAGTGCTGACATTATGATACTCATCAGCATATTTGTGTCCGGGATTATCAGGCAGATAATCACAAGTAATCACATACAGACCCATCTCTTTTGCTAGTTTGATTATTGGAATCTGCTGCATTGAGCCACCAAGCATTAAAACTCTCTTCATCAATTTACCATTCCCTTATCAGAGCGAATCAACAAATCTCTTTATTCTGGTCACGCCCTCGATTATTCTATCTTCATTCATCGTATATGCTATTCTTACAAAACCTTCACAAGCATCTCCATATGTGATGCCAGGCACAACTGCAACATGTACACTCTCAAGCAATGCATAAGCAAACTCTTCACTGGTCATACCGGTCTTCTTTATATTAACAAGAGCATAAAAAGTGCCTTTGGGATATTTGCAGCTTAGCTTATCAATGTTATTAATACCCTCTACCAGAACATTTCTGCGCTTTTCAAAGCCTCTTTTCATTTCATCAGATGCTTCATCATCTCCGCCAAGAGCTGCGATCGCTGCATACTGTGAAGGCAGAGATACACACGCAGCAATATTCTCCTGAAGCTTTGGCATATTTGATATCAATTCAGCAGGCCCCGCCAAATAGCCAACTCTCCAACCGGTCATGGAAAACCTCTTAGAGCAGCTATTAACAACCACCGTATGCTCTTTCATTCCGTCAAAATCAAGCACGGAACTAAAATGTGCATCATCAAAAACTATACTTTTATAACACTCATCCCATATTATTACGATATCTCTTTGTTTGGCTACTTCACATATTTTTTCAAGAGTATCATGATCATAAACTGTTCCGGAAGGATTGTTGGGTGAATTGATTATCATAGCTACAGTTTTATCTGTAATCGCGTTCACAAGAGCATCAGAAGTTATGACAAAATCATGTTCTTCGTCCGAATCAACGATCACCGGTTTACCGCCCAGCATTTGTGTCATATGCTTGTAATTGACCCAAAAAGGGGCAGGGATTATTATTTCATCATCTTTGTCAATAAGACAGCAAAGCGTCATGAAAATCCCTTCCATAGCGCCTACTGTTATCTGTATTTCAGAATCCGGATCATAATCTATACCGGTTTCTTTTTTTATTCTTTGAGAAACAACTCTCCTGAGCTCCGGCAAACCGGCATTTGCAGAATACTTTGTCTTGCCCGACATTATAGCTTCGCAACCGGCCTTTTTAATATAATCAGGAGTTTGATAGTCGGGATCTCCAAGAGTAAAGTCTATAACATCGTCATATTTTTTTGACATATCAAAAAGCTTTCTTGTCAGTGACGGTGAAATCTCATTGGCCATTTTGGATATTTTCATTATTTCGTCTCCAAACTACAGTACTTTTTTCATATATATGCTTTCGCGAGAACATCTTCCATCTTCCCAGAAGCCCTGTTTACGATAGAACGCTTGAGCGCCTTTATCAACGTCAAGAACTTCGAGCCTGACTATATTCATCCCATTTTTGCGAGCCAGCAGTATACAATTATCCATCAACCTACTGCCGATATGCTCACCTTGATAATCACTGTTCACACCAATAAGCGTAATAAAAGCTTCTTTAGTGACCAGATCATTAGCATACATTGCAGCATAACCGATCGGACTTTTGTCACTTGTTACGATCACAAATTCTGCCAAGGTATCTATTTTTTGAAACAGCTCTTCAAAATTTGGTCTGTTGATCACACTTATTGTAAAAGCGCTGTCACAAGCTCTTATAGCAAGCAACTTCTGATCAGTGGTCACCTTAGTGCTAATTACTATATCTTTATTCGTTGACATTATCATGATCACCCAAGACTTCAATAAAATACTTCTCTGGGATCTCATATGAATTCATGACCTTTCCATTCTGATCATATCCCATAAAAGTACCTTCGCTACCTCCATTGCCTCTACTCTTTTTTTCAGCGCCAAAAAGCGTTTCTTTGAACAGCAGAAAAACCATTTTACAATCTGTCTTAAGACTTAAATTTTCAACGTACCAAACATCATTGTCAAGCCTATTTTGCCATGTCATGTATCCCATCTGAGGATCATGCAAAGGACAGTCTAATCCTGGCCTGACATTGTGCCTAGACTCATGGTACTTGCTGAACCGCCCCCTATACACCACCGGTAACGGTCTTGGTCCGATCAAGGACATATCCCCTCTGAAAATGCTCCAAAAATTGAGAAGTTCATCCAATGATGTTTTCCTAACAAAAGACCCCCACCTTGTAACCCTTTTATCTGCAGGAAGCAGGAGCCCATTCTCATCCCTTTCATTGGTCATATTTCTGAATTTGTATAATTTGAAGACTTTAGCGCCTTTTCCCATCCTATCCTGACCAAACAACAGTGGAAAACCAACATCAAAAAAAGTAACGACCCCAATGATAAGATTAGCAGGGAACAAAACAACTAAAGCAATAAATGATATGATAATATCTAAAAACCTTTTGAAGAATAAAGTGTAGAAAGTCCTTTTCGGAAAAACCATAGTTCTTCCATCGTTTGAATTCTCATTAAAATCGCAGGCAATACTTTCAGCTATCTTTGTTTGTATTTCTTGCGGCAAGCGATCATAGTCCCACTTTGCACTCATCACTATACATTCCTCTTACCTGTTATTTTCAATAATCACATCGCATATCCTATCCACGTCACTCAAATCCAATTCCTCATACATCGGAAGAGTCAGAATATTCATTGAAACATCATGTGCTACAGGAGTGTTCATATTATACTGACCCTTATAGCAGCTCAGCTCGTTGATCGCTGGATAAAAATACTTGCGTGAATATATATCATGCTCACGCAGTCTTGAAAAAACATCGTCCCTGCTCTTTCCGAATTTATCTTTGTCAAAGCATACGGGGAAATATGCATAATTGGGCGTTACGCCCTCTTGAGGTTTGCACAGCTTGATTCCCTCTACGTCTTCAAGTCTCTCAAAATATCTGTCATGAACAGCCTTTCGTGCCGCTATACATTCATCAATTCTTCTAAGATTGCATATTCCCATGGCAGCACGGAATTCATCAAGCTTAGCATTTCCGCCTATCGCGCTTGTCTCCTCTGGGCCGTGAATACCAAAATTCTTCAATTCATGAAGTGGCACTCCATAGCGCTTATCTCTGAATGCAACAGCACCGCCTTCTATTGAATGGAATACCTTCGTTGCATGGAATGAAAACATCGTTGCATCGCCGAAGTTTCCGATTCCTTCTCCAAGATACGTCTCACCAAATGCATGAGCACCGTCATAAATCACTTTAAGCTTGTGCTTTTCAGCTATAGTCTCGATTTTGTGCACGTCACAAATATTTCCATAAACATGAACCGGTATTATAGCAACAGTTTTGTCTGTTATCAGTTCTTCGATCTTGTTAACGTCCATCGTATATGTATCCGGGTCAATATCACAGAACACAGGCTTCAGATTATTTCTGCTAATTGCATGAGTCGTGGATACAAAAGTAAAAGGAGTTGTAATGACTTCTCCCCCTCCGACTTCTTCGCCCCTTGCTTTCAATCCCAGCGCCTGGATAGCCATTTCAAGAGCCATATGCCCATTTACAAACAGGCTCAGTTCGGGAACATTAAGATATGTTATTAACTGCGACTGGAATTTTTTGTACACCGGTCCCATATTCGTAAGATGATGGCTCTCAAATATAGGCTTTATTTCTTCGATATAGTCCTCAAGCTTTGGCATAGAAGACCTTGTTACGTATATTGGCATAACACTCTTCCCCTCCCTAAAGAGAACCCCTTTAGGAAACTAAAAATCTGAAAATAAAAAGCGCAATTCGTATAGCAGATATATTGATCCAACCGAACAAACCACACAAAATATAGTATACTCATAAAAGTACAGTATAATTTTATCACAACATGGCTGTATTGTCAAGCGTTTTGTTGATTTTTACAAAATTTTGTAGCCGGAATTGTATAATCATACAATAAGAACGTTGTCAAAAACTGTGAAAATGTGAAAAATTTGGCCGGCAGAAATGTTTATGCCGTCAAAAACTTTGTCAGGAGGTACTTTTATGGCTAGAAGAGGAACTAATATCTATCATCGTGCGGACGGCCGCTGGGAGGGCAGACACTATATACGGGGGTCGAGGAAGTACAAATCGGTCTACGGGAAAAGTTATACTGAGGCCAGGATCAAGCTTGACCGGCTTAGAAACGAAGTGCTTGTGCCGTCAGCGAGGTGCAGTCTGCTGACAGGGGACATTCTGAAAATGTGGCTGGAGAGCCGCAGACCAAGAATAAAAGAGAGCAGCTATGCAAGCTACAGATATAAGCTTGAAAAGCACCTGCTGCCCTATTTCGGAGATCTGAAGTACAGCTGTTTAACGGCTGCTGTGCTTGAACAGTTTATCGCCGAAAAGGTTAGTGCGGGGCTTTCGGGCAAATACATATCCGATATGGTGGTGCTTGTGAAAAATGCAGCTAAATGGGCAGAGATCACTCACGGTTATGCTGACCTTATCCGCAATGTGGCTTTGCCGAAAACGGTGCGCAAAGAAACTGTTGTATTTTCGCATGATGAGCAGAAAAGACTTCTGAATACGATCAATAACGACAAGAGCGGAACTTCGTGCGGAGTGTTGCTTACGCTGTTTACAGGGCTGCGAATAGGGGAGCTTTGCGCCCTGCAATGGGGTGATATAGACTTTTGCAGCGGAGTGCTGCACGTAAGAAAGACCGTTCAGCGCATAGCGACCTACGGCACTGAAAGCAAAAGTGCCGTCAGGATATCCTCGCCCAAATCAGCAACATCTATCAGAGATATACCTCTGCCGCCTTTTCTGATAAAAATGCTGGCTCCCTACAGGCGCGGGCAAGGCGACTATATTGTTTCGGGCGGCAAGGCTGTCACAGAGCCGCGCACTTTCACGAACCGTTACAAGGCTTTGCTCAGAAAAGCAGCTGTGCCGTCACTCAAATTCCATTCCTTGCGCCACACCTTCGCGACAAACGCTCTGCAGCAAAGCTTCGACGTAAAGACTCTGTCGGAGCTTCTTGGACATTCAAGCGCCAACATCACGATGCGGGTCTATATCCACTCCTCAATGGAGCGCAAGGCCGCCTGTATGAACAGACTGTCGGCGCTGATATGAATGTTTTGTGCCGTCAGAGTTGTGGTCAGGGAGGGCGTTTTTTGTCGGATTTTAGGTGGTTTTGCGGGTAGAGGGTCTTTAAGGGGTTCTCTTTAGGGAGGGGAATCGCTGATAAAGTTAAATCGGCTACGCAAAAATAGTTTGCTTACAATACATACGAAAATAAGCTTTGCTTTTATAGTCAGATATACAAATATGGTAACCTGCTCTTGCAGTAGATTCAGAATGTTTCCCATTGGGATCGGTTGATCTTGGGAATGTTTGTTATAAAATCAGTCACTTTACAAGCAGGAAAGGGATCGTTGTCGCTTAAGAGATGTAAAAACATATCAGGAGAACAAGTGGAACACTATGCAAATAAAAGGAAAATACTCATGGATCAAGCATCTTGATTTTATGATAGTTGATCTTTTAGCTTTGATCTTATCATTTATCATTGCATATCTTTTTAAATTTGGTAATATCAGCTTTTTTCACAGTAAAACGTGGACAAGGCTGTTGATACTGGTTTGCCTTTTCAATATAATTATCACGCTTTTTTTCAATCCATACAGCGGCATATTCAGGCGTTCGTATTATATGGAATTTGTTCGTGCACTGCAGCTGTCAGTTATTAATTTGCTTCTTGTGAGCTTGGTCTTCTATTTTTTTAAAATCGGCGAAGATTATTCCAGGTCTGTATTCTTTATGATGTATGGACTTTATTTCTTACTTTCAATAGTTATGAAATATATTTGGAAAAAGCTTATAGTATCAAGAAAGATAGTTCTTTATATAACAAAGGAGATTCCGTTATTCGTTGTTGGTGACAGAGAAAGCATCGAGACAATAATAGCGAACGTGTCTTCGGGAGATTTTAAATTATATGATATAAAGGGCGTTTATCTTATTGATGATTATTTCTCAGATGATGTAGATGGTATTACGGTAGTGCATTCTGACTTTGTCGGATATGTAACCAAGAACAACATCTCCGATGTATTGATATCTGTTCAGCCTTCAAAAATAGCGTCTGAAGATTATAACAAGCTTACTTCTAACGGCGTTAATATACATATAAATGTTGAATCTGCAGTAGGTTTTCAGACAGAGGATCAATTCATCGCAAATCTCGGAGTATATAAAACTCTGAGCATTGGAGCATTTTCGTTCACTCCCAGACAAATGATCTATCTGACCTGCAAGAGACTTTTTGATATTATTTGCGGCTTGTTTGGGCTGTTGGTGTTGATACCTATCACGATTGCAGTAAAAATTGCCACATTAGCGTCGGGGGATACAGCGAAGATATTTTATACTCAGAAAAGAGTTGGACTGAATGGAAAAATTATAAAGATTTTGAAGTTCAGGTCGATGGTGCCTAATGCGGGTGAGATTCTTGAAGAGATGCTGAAAGATGAAAAATACAGAAAAGAGTGGGAGGAAAACCAGAAGTTTGAAAATGATCCAAGAGTAACAAAGGTTGGAAAAATTTTGAGAAAAACTTCTATAGATGAGCTCCCGCAGCTGATAAATGTTTTGAAAGGTGATATGAGTCTTGTCGGACCAAGACCGCTGGTTGTTGGCGAGCTTGAAGCTCACGATGGACTTAAACTTTACAATAGAGTTAAACCCGGTATAACCGGTTGGTGGGGCTGTAACGGAAGGTCGAATATTGACTATCGTGAACGCCTTGAACTTGAATACTATTATGTGAAAAATTGCTCGTTTTATCTCGATCTGCTATGCGTGTTCAGGACTGCGCTGGCGGTGTTGAAGAGGGATGGGGCGAAGTGAAAAAATGTCAGATATTTGATCTGAATGATTTGAGGTGTTTTTTTGAGAGAAACAATTAGTTTTATAATACCAACATTAAATGCTGAAAAATATATTGATAAATTGATAAAAAGACTTCTATCTCAAACGATACAGATCCAGGAGATAATCCTGTTGGATTCAGAATCTGATGATAAGACCGTCGAGATAGCAAACAAATATGATAAGGTTCGTATAGTGAGAATAGAACGTAAGAATTTTGACCATGGCGGCACCAGAAATATTGGATTTGAAGAAGCTGTAGGCGATATTGTGTTTGTTATGTCACAGGATGCACTTCCGTGTGATAAATACTATGTTGAGAATATGCTTTCTGCTTTAAAGGAGCCGGGTGTTGTTATGGCAACAGCAAGACAGGTGCCTTATCCTGATGCGCCAAGGATAGAAAAAATCACCAGGGCTTACAATTATTCCGACAAAACAATAATTAAAGACATCTCTATGTTGGATAAATTAGGTGTAAAGACGTTCTTTTTCTCCGATGTATGTTCCGCCTATAAAAAGAATGTATATTTTGAACTTGGCGGATACGAAACGCCTGCACTCATTTGTAATGACATGGTTATGGCATCAAAAGCTCTTCATGCGGGTTATAGTACTGCATATAAAGCGGATGCCAAGGTTTTTCATTCTCATAAATATACCTTGAAGCAGCAATACAAGAGAAATTTCGATACTGCTGCTGATATGCTTATTAATAAAGACTATTTTGATAATGCTTCTGATACAAAAGAAGGCATAAAGATGGTCAAATACGTTTTGATAAAACTGATAAAGGGACTGCACTTTATTACTGCATTTTATTATTGCATAGAATGTGCGGCAAAGTTATTTGGCAACAGGTCAGGCAAAAAGTATGAGAGTATGTCCAAAGAAAAGATCTTAAAACGAACAACTAATAAATCATATTGGTACAGGAAGGGAATAATTGATTAAAGGGATGGATTATACAAAATGGTAAATAATGAAAGTATAAAACTGATCCATGAGTATGACCTGCGTATTTTAAAGGAATTTGTCAGGATATGTAAAAAATATAAGCTTTTATATTCGGTGATAGATGGTACAATGCTGGGTATGGTGCGCCACAAGGGGTTTATTCCCTGGGATGATGATGTAGATATTGCTATGCCCAGGGCATCATATGAGAAATTTGTGAAGATTGCTCAAAAAGAGCTCCCGTACAATATGAGTATCAAATATTTTGGATACCATCAAAACAAAAATCAAAAAGACATTTCATATATTACCCGTATATATTGCAATGACATAAAGGTTAGGCTTGATATTAACGAATTATCTCCCGTTCAGGGTATATGGATTGATATTATGCAGATAGATGGTATGCCGAAATCTAAACTGAGGTTTACTATACATAAGTACCGTTTACTTGCGCTCAAAGCTCTCACAAAAATGTCGCAACCTGAAACAATCGGTACTCACATACAAGATCGTCCGCTTTTAGATAGAGCTTTGATTTGGTTAAGTAAGCGTATCAAAGTATTCAAGATGCTTAATACTCAGAAAATGTATGCCAGATTGGACAGCGCATTAAAGAAGCATAAAGTTTGTCCGAATAATGATCTATGCGTTTATATCAGTGATTATCGATTCAAAGAACTGTTTTCATATGATACATATTTTCCGCTGAAGGAGTATAGCTTTGAAGATATGAAATTATTGGGACCCAATAAACCCGAAACTGTTTTAAAACAGCTGTACGGAGATTATCAGAAGCTGCCGCCTGAGAATGAAAGGTATAAACACAGACTGACTGTTGTAGAAAATAACGTCAAAGAGTTGAAATAAAAATGAGTTATGATATTGAATATGTTCAAAATATAGAATTGAATATTTTAAAAGTAATAGATCAGATATGTAAAGAAAACAATATTGAGTATTTTCTTTCCAGCGGTACTTTGTTGGGGGCTATAAGACACGATGGCTTTATACCATGGGATGATGATATAGATATAATGATGAGAAGAAGAGAATATGAGAGATTCTTGAATATCGTCCCTAAATATTTGCCGAAATATATGCAGCTTATTCACTATAAGTATAATAATACAGAAGAAGATCAGAATCTGCTTGTTAAAATAATAGACAACAGGTATCCTTGTATAAGAAAATCATATAAGAATATTAAAACGTCAGTATGGGTTGATGTTTTTGCACTTGACGGGGTCCCTGATTCTTCGATGAAACGAAGAATATTTTTTTTGAAGCTTGATCTTCTCACCAAAATAAGAGGTATAAAAAGATGGGAACTATACTCTGCAGATTATAAATCACCATCGAGAATAAAAAATCTGATGATAGGCGTTAACCGAAAAGTAAGAATAACTTCGTTGATTGATATAAACAAGCTGCTAAAAAAGCAAGACCGTATACTTAGTTCGTTTGATCGTAAAAAATGTTCTTTGCTCATTAATTATATGGGAGAGTATAAGAAAAAGGAAGTTTTCCCTGATAAATGGCTTGGGGCTGGGAAGCGTCATAGATTTGCAGATGATATTTTTCCGATCCCTGAGTATTCAGAAAAATATTTGACTAAACTTTATGGAGATTTTATGCAAAAGCCTCCCGAATCTGAAAGAGTATGCAAACATCAGCTTGAATTGTTGAAAAATACTTAAGATGGAATTAAAGGTGGAAAAAATCTATGAAGATCAATAAATCGTTATTTATACAAAATTTTTTTATATTCATAGGTTGTATTTTCCTTATTAAACCTACTTGTCTGCCGTATATAATGAATGGCAAATTAAACAGTATATATATGGCTTTTCAGACATTGACATGCATTATTACGATAATTCTATATATTACACGAAAAAAATTTAGCAAAATCACATTTTTTATAGTTTTATACTATGTTTATCAGATAGCTATTACATTATTTAAACATGGTGATTTGAGAAGTATACTCGTAAGCTCATTTGAATTAGTGTGCATATGTATATTTTCAGAGATCTTTTATAAAAAAAGAGGAGTAGAGTATATTAGTATTCTTTCGTTGGTACTTGAGTTATATGTATTTATAAACTTCCTGACCCTTATACTCTATCCTGATGGACTATATAAAACAGTTTCGACCGATAATCCCAACAACTGGTTTTTAGGGTATAAAAACCAGCTTATCAATTTTATTCTTCCTGCTTTGTGTTTTTCAATGATCAATCTTTATTATAACCGCAGTCAATCTAAAAAACACCGGTTGTTCAGAGCGATTCTGGTATACTCTGTTGCTATTATCACCTCTATCATTCTCTGGTCAGCAGGAACACTTATCATAATATTCATGATGGCAATATTCTTTATGTTTCATAAGCTTATTAATGTTAAAGTGTTTAATTTCAGGAATTACGTAATAGTCAATTGTGTACTGACATTTTCAGTCGTTATTCTCCGTGTTCAAAATGTGTTTTCGTTTATTATAGTTGATATCCTTGGTAAAGATATTACATTTACGGGGCGTACCTTTATATGGGATAAAGCACTTAAATATATAATCGCAAACCCTATTTTCGGTAATGGCGTTGAATATTATTCATATCGCTATATAAAAATGAGTATGAATTCTACATGGCTTACAGGATATGCGGCGCTTCATAGCCATTGCAGGTTTTTGGAGGTGATGTATAGAGGAGGTATTGTCCTCTTAGGTATATATGTAGTGATTCTGATTATGACTGTAAAAAGTCTTATGAATTGTAAAGAGACAATGTTTTCAAAAATACTATCTATTTCTCTATTTGCATACATGACAGGAATGATGACAGAAATGTATGAGTATTCTCCTTCGTTTTTTGTAATGATCTTGATGTCATGCTGCGGAGTGGGTTTTTTAAATAATAATACCACAATAGAGAAAGGCGAAAGAATAAATGCAATTTCTAAAAAAAATATTAATATACTTCATAGGAACTATATTTAATAAGCTGATAATATTTATCCTCCTCCCTATATATACACGGCACTTATCTCCTACTGATTATGGTAATGCCGATTTGTCGATAACAACTGTGACAATGCTTGTGTCACTGTTATATATTGAGGTATGGACCCCTCTTTTAAGATTGTCATATGATAAAGATGACTCTACACATAAAGCGAAGGTATATTGTAATTCTGTTATAATTGCATTGATTTGCACGCCAATATATATTGGCGGATGCATCATAATGGGCGTATGGCAAAATCTACCGTACATGGTATGGATGATATTATACGGGTTATCTATTCTGGTAATGCATATTCTTCAATTTGAAGTCAGAGCAATTGGTGACAGTAAGGATTTTATGATTTCAGGTATGATTTCATCTGTTTCACAGCTGATACTGAGCTTTGTTTTTATATATGTATTTCATATGGGCGCTCAGATGATACTGATTTCTCCGGCAATCTCAAATTTTCTAGCAGCTTTGTATATAGAAGTCAAGTATAAACTGATCTTACTGATAAAAAAAAGTTTTTATTCATCTGCACTGGCCAAACAAATAGTTCGGTACTCAATCCCTCTTGCTATAAATGCGGTTGCGTTTTGGGCTATGACCAATATAAACAGATATTTTTCCAGAGCTTACCTTGGGGAAGAGGCTAATGGTTACATAGCTCTTGCAACGAAATTTATATCGTTGATAAATACTCTTGTTCAGATTTTTTCTCTTGCATGGCAGGAGAGTGCTTATGAACACAGTAATAATGCGGACCGAAGTTCATATTACAGTAACATGCTTAAAATGTATATAGACTTAATGTCGGTGGGTACAGTTTTAGCAATACTGTTTACAAATATACTGTTTCCATATTTCATTGGTAATGCATATTCAGCAACTCAAATGATTCTTCCTATATATTATGTTTCTGCTTTCGGAAGTGCGATCAGCAGTTTTTATGGGCATATATTCAATGCTGAGAAAAAAACAGATATTCTGCTCTATTCTACATTGGCAGGGGCAGGGGTCAATATCCTGTTGCTTTTCATGACGATAAACAAGTGGCAAATATACGCTGTGCCAATTGCGCTTGCATTAGGTTATTGTGTAAATGTAGCAATGCGTGCGTTCAGTATAGGGTTTACTGTTAAAATAAAATTTGACATAAAAAGAATATTTTTTGATATCTTGCAAATGACAATTGCGTGTATTTTGATATATGCTAATGTTCATTTGCTAATAAAAGCGTTATTCATAATTATATCATCTGCATATTTATTCTTCTCATATAAAAGAATACTTTCAGGTATTGTATTTAAACTAAAAAACGGAAAAAGGAGTTATTAAAGTGGACGTAAAAGAATTAATGCTGGGGGAATTCTATACGGGCGTTCCCGATTCTCAACTTAAAGCATTCTGTAATTGCCTTATAGATACCTATGGAATATCTAAGGAACATATTATTGCTGCCAACGAAGGAAACTGCACAGCATTAGCGGCAGGTTACCACCTTGCAACAGGTAAGATCCCGGTGGTATATATGCAAAATAGTGGAATTGGTAATATCATAAAT
Organism: Clostridia bacterium; assembly: GCA_017469465.1. GTDB lineage: Bacteria > Bacillota > Clostridia > TANB77 > UBA1234 > UBA1234. Next base: position 18,090 of record JAFUGH010000061.1, read on the forward strand.
CCTGTTGCTTCATTGCTTAATGAAAAAGTATATGGTATTCCTTGCGTTTTCATAGTGGGCTGGAGAGGCGAACCGGGAATACATGATGAACCTCAGCACGTTTTTCAGGGTGAGATCACTATTAAGCTGCTTGAAGATATAGGCATCAAGACGTTTGTTATAGATAAAACAACGGCTGAAGCGCAAATGGAAGATTATGTTTCTCAGTCAAAGGCTATTACCGAAAGAGGTAATAGTGTTGCTTTTGTTGTAAAGAAAGGCGCTTTGTCATTTGACAAAAACGTTAAGTATTCAAACGAGAACATAATGAAGCGTGAGGATATTATTAGACATATTGTAGATCATACCGGTGAAGATATTATCGTTTCAACGACAGGAAAGGCTTCAAGAGAGCTTTTTGAGATCCGTGAAGCAAACGGACAAAGCCATAAATATGATTTTCTTACAGTTGGATCAATGGGACATAGTTCTTCTATCGCACTTGGCATTGCACTTCAAAAGCCTAATACTAGAGTCTGGGTAATAGACGGTGATGGATCTGTTCTTATGCATATGGGAGCAATGGCCGTGATAGGTGCGAATTCTCCTAAAAATATGATACATATTGTTATAAATAATGGGGCACACGAAACCGTTGGAGGTATGCCGACTGTTTCGGAAAAGATAAATCTTCCAAAAATCGCTGAGGGATGTGGTTACCCGGAAATACACAGTGTTGATAGTTTCAGCGAGCTTGACAGACTCCTTGAAAAGGTAAAGGAGTTTGATCGGCTTACATTTGTTGAAATTAAGTGTTCAATAGGTGCAAGAGATGATCTTGGGAGACCTACTACGACCGCAAAAGAAAACAAAATCAATTTTATGAACTACTTAAAGGAGCTTTAATAATGAGAGCTTTGATATTGAATTCTGGAATGGGTTCTCGTATGGGAGATTCTACAAAGAATAGTCCTAAATGCCTTAGTATGATAAGTGATGATGTTACAATCCTGTCTAATCAGTTGGATATCCTTATAAATAATGATATAAAAGATATTGTTATAACAACCGGTGCACATAGCAGCATGCTAAGAGAGTATGTCGAGGAAAAATATATCGGATCAAACATTACGTTTGTTCATAATGATCTGTTTTCATCTACCAATTATATCTACTCCATCTATCTTGCCAGAAATGAGCTTGATGATGATATTATAATCATGCACGGTGATCTTGTCTTTTCTGATGAAGTATTCAAAGGCTTGCTTGCTCAAACGAGCAGTTGTGTTGTCGTTGATACGACTATTTCGCTTCCTGAAAAGGATTTTAAGGCTGTTGTAAAAGATGATAAGGTTACGCTTATTGGAATAGAGTTTTTTGATAATGCATATGCTTGCCAGCCTCTGTATAAGCTAAAAAAGGATGATTGGAAAATATGGCTGGATTCTATTACATATTTCTGTGAAAACGGAAATACAGGTGTGTATGCTGAAAATGCGTTAAATCAAGTCAGTGCTCAGGTCGGTATCATTCCTTATGACGTGAAGGGAAAGCTGTGTCAAGAAGTCGATACAGTTTCAGATCTGGAAGCTGTTAAAAAACTTATATAATTTGGAGGTCTAACAATGAAGAAGGTTTACCTATGCATGAGTACAGATGTAATACACGGTGGTCATATCAAAATTATAAACGAAGCAGCCAAACTGGGTGAAGTCACAGTAGGTGTGCTTACAGATAATGTTGTGGTAAGCTTTAAACGTTTTCCAATGCTGTCATTTGATGAAAGGTCCAGAATAATTGAAAGCATAAAGGGTGTTGCAAAAGTTGTTCCTCAATCCACACTCAGCTATAAGGATAATCTGCTTACATATCGTCCTGACTATGTTGTTCATGGTGATGACTGGATAAACGGGTTTCAGAAGAGCATCCGAGAAGAGGTTCTCAGCATTCTTTCTACATATGGCGGAGAGTTGGTGGAATTTCCTTATTCGGTAGGAAAGGAATATGATGCTTTTGAAGCAGCAGCTCGAAACCAGCTCTCTATTCCTGACATAAGAAGAGGACGGCTCAAAAAACTGTTGGGGATGAAAAAAACAATATCTGTTATCGAAGCTCATAGCGGATTGACTGGGCTTATTGCAGAAAACACACAGATCATGCAGGATGGTAAAGCATACCAGTTTGATGCAATGTGGGTATCAAGCCTGTGCGATTCTACTGCCAAAGGAAAACCTGATATTGAACTGGTCGATATGTCAAGCAGATTAAGAACTATCGATGACATAATGGAGGTTACAACCAAGCCAATAATTCTCGATGGTGATACAGGCGGACTTATAGAGCATTTTGTGTACAATATAAAAACATTAGAAAGGATTGGCGTTTCAGCTGTTATCATAGAGGATAAGATTGGACTCAAAAAGAACTCCTTATTCGGCACAGAGGTTGTTCAGCATCAGGATACTATCGAGCATTTCTGCGAGAAAATAAAAGCAGGAAAAAAAGCTCTTAAAACAAAAGAGTTTATGCTTATAGCAAGAATCGAAAGTTTGATTCTCGAACAGGGTATGCAGGATGCCCTTGACAGAGCGTTTTCTTATGTTGAAGCAGGGGCAGATGGGATCATGATTCATTCAAGAAAAAAGAGCCCTGATGAGATTTTTGAGTTCTGTGAAAGATTCAGAGAAAAGGATTCTATCACTCCCATAGTTGTTGTTCCTACATCATTCAACGAAGTTACTGAAGAAGAATTTGCCAAGAGAAATATAAATATAGTTATTTATGCAAATCAGCTTACCAGGAGCGCATTTCCGGCAATGCAGAATACTGCTGAAACTATTCTCAGAAATCATCGTGCAAAGGAAGCAGATGATCAGTGTATGCCGTTTAAAGAAATCATTAGATTAATTCCGGAGGAGTAAATGAATAACAGTATTATGATCGACGTTGATATATACAACGAACTGAAAAACATATTATTGCGTTATGGTCATAAAAATGTGTTACTTGTTTGTGATGACGCGTATAACTTTCTTACAATAAAAAATACGATAGAAAACTTGAAGGAAATAGTAAAAATATACAAGTTTAACGAATTTAAACCTAATCCCGAATACAACTCTGTATGCAAGGGCATAGAATTATTACATGCTAAGAATTGCACATGCATATTAGCGATCGGAGGCGGAAGTGCAATAGATGTAGCTAAGTGCATTAAGCTGTTTTCAAATATGGACAGAGAAAAAAACTATCTGGAGCAGGAAATAATTCCAAATGATATATTATTGATCGCCATACCAACTACTGCTGGGACAGGAAGTGAATCAACAAGATATGCTGTGATCTATTATGATCATGAAAAACAGTCAATCACTCACGAAAGCGCTGTTCCAAAGTATGCTTTTCTGGCTCCTCATCTTCTTGAGACTCTTCCTCTTTATCAGAAAAAAGCAACTATGCTTGATGCGTTATGCCATTCGGTCGAGTCATTCTGGTCGGTGAATTCTACTACGGAAAGCAAGGAACTATCGAAAAAAGCAATAACGCTCATACTTGATAACATTGATGCTTATCTTGCAAATGAAAAGTCTGGAAACTTGAATATGATGATAGCTGCTAATATAGCAGGACAGGCTATCAATATAACACAAACGACCGCCGGACACGCTATGTGCTATAAGATAACTTCCATGTTTGGATTAGCACATGGGCATTCAGCGGCACTCTGTTTACCAGTTATCTGGAAATACATGATGTGTCATCCAGACAAGGTCGCAGATAGCAGAGGACGTAATTATCTGTCCGGTGTATTTGATGATTTATCACAAGTACTGGGAGTGGATAATTGTGAGAAGGCGCCTTTGTTGATTGAAAGTATATTAGAAAGGTTAGATTTGATACCCGAAATAATCCTAGATGAGGACTCGCTTGAAATATTAACTTCTTCAGTTAATGTGACAAGACTTAAAAACTCACCTGTTGAACTCAATAAAAAGGATATAAGATCGATATATTCTCTAATATTTGGAGAACGAATGAAAGGATAATAAAATGGATCGTTTTTTTGTTGTCACTCATGCAGAGGGTGTCAGTAAGTATTTTAGATTCGTTTGGGGAGATGTGGAAAAATACAATGCTGTAATTCTCAATTATCCTGTGGAATTTCCTAATTCTGTTCTAAAGACACTTTTTCGTATACATAATAGCAGTGACATTAATAATATAATCCGATTGCCTTTTAAGAATATATGGAGTAAGTACTACTCACTTAAACCCAGCATGCTTGATCCTAAAGATCGTAATTTTATTATTTTTGATAATACCATTAAGTATTCAAAGAAATATTTGACGATGCTGAAGAAAAATTATAATTGCATTATAGTCAATATTCTTCAGGATACATTAAAGGTGTATAAGTGTGCATATGATAAAGAATCACTTGACAGATATATCAGTGATAAGTGTGTAGACAGGCTTTTTTCATTTGATTTTAAAGACTGTGAAAATTATGGTTTGGAGTACTATATGCTGTATTCCTATCCTTTTAGTAATGTAAAAAGCAAAAAGTCTGACAGTATATTATATGTCGGAAGCTGTAAAACTCAAACAAGACTAAATACATTACATGCCGTATATGAAAAATTAAATGACAGATGTTCACTTGATTTTAACATAGTGGGTGTCAGCAACAAAAATATGCTGTATCCTGATGGGATTCATTATAATAAAATGCTCAGTTATGATAAAGTGGTTAAGAAAATAGAACAGAACAATGTTTTGCTTGATATTGTAAATGAAGGGCAAAGTGGCATTTCATTAAGGTGTTGTGAGGCTATATGCTTTAATAAAAAGCTTCTAACAAATAATCCTAATATAAAGAAAAGCAGCTTCTATGATAAGAGGTATATGTTTTATTTTAAAGATGTATCAGATATTGATGTTGATTGGATAAAAGCAGATATTAAAATTGATTATCACTACAATAATGAATTTCACCCATCGAACTTATTCAAATTATTATCAGAGACCTCTTGATAAATAAGGAGGATTTATGGAACTAAACGATATTTTACAGAAGATCACTCGATTGAATAATGATATTAAGGTTAAAATAGAAAAAATATCTTTGGACCAATGCAGTAACTGGTCATATAATGACCGGTTCGGAGAAATATGTAATTCTACAAGAGATTTTTTCCAGATAAAAGGAATACGTAAGGTGACAAATGGAAAAACCGTATTGGAACAGCCTGTTATCATACAAAATGAAATTGGTTTTCTCGGAATAATAAGAAAGAAGATCAATGATGAATACTATTATCTGATGCAATATAAAATAGAGCCGGGAAATATTAATAAGATACAGATTTCTCCAACTATTCAAGCAACAAAAAGTAATTTTGAGCAAAAACATGGAGGAAAAAAACCAACATATCTTGAATATTTTATCAATTCAAATAAATACAAGGTGGTAGTTGATCAAATACAATCCGAACAGTCATCAAGGTTTTTGGGAAAAAGAAATCGTAATATAATAATTGAATTGAAAGACGATGAAACGATACATGTGTATAACAATTATGATTGGATGACTCTAAAACAAATAAAAGAATTGATGAGATTCAATAATCTTGTTAATATGGATACACGTACAGTTCTTTCTTGCCTTCCCATAAAATTTGAGGGCTATACTTCTGATGATTTTAATGATAAGGCTCTATATAGATCAATGTTTGATGAAAACGGTGTTAATTACAAAACCGAAATATATCAGTACATAAATGATCTGAAAATGTTTAGTGGCGATAAAACTGAACTTGTGCCTTTAAATACGTTGAGTAGTTGGAGTATGCGAGGCAATGAGCTCGTTTGTAATGAACCGTACAGCTTTAAAGTTGTATTTTGCGACATTGAGATAGAGGGTAGAGAAGTAAAGCATTGGTGTCAGCCCTTATTTGAAGCGATCGGTATTGCAGATTTTGTGCTTTTTACTTGTATAGATAAAGGTGTCAGATTATTCCTTGTTAAATGCAGACCGGAAATAGGTTGTTTTGATAAAGTTGAGATCGGTCCAACCATTCAGAGGGATTTTGTTTCAAACGAAGAAAAGGACAGTGTCATTAATTACTTTGAAGAAAAATACAAGAATAAAGATGGTGTGATTTTTGAATCTCTTTTGTCAGAAGAAGGCGGAAGATTTTATCACGAACAAAACAGAAATATTATAATGAATATTGATAAAAACGATCTTAGACTTCCTGAAGGGTATTTTTGGACAGATTATAAGACACTGAATGAATTGGTTCAGGTGAACAATACACTTAATATTCAGCTTAGAAATCTTTTATCAGTTTTGGAGTATTGAAAATGAAAAAAATGAGAATAGGTATAATTTGTCCTTCTGAAATTGCATTCAGGCGTTTTTTACCTGCACTGATAAGTTCAGAATCCTTCGAATATGCGGGTGTGGCAATTGCATCGTCAGAAGATTGGGATGGAGATTATACTTCTGAAACAAGAAAAACAGAATTAAACAAAGCACAAAGATTTGTTGATAATTATGGAGGAAATATATATAATGGCTACAATGCATTAATTAAAGATGATTCAGTTGATGCAATATATTTGCCGCTGCCTCCTGCACTTCACTATCTTTGGGGAAAGCGTGTATTGAAGGCAAAAAAACACCTGTTTGTTGAAAAGCCTTCAACTACTTGTGCTGAGTATACAAAAGAATTGATATGTTTAGCCAGAGAACGTAATATTGCAGTTCATGAAAACTATATGTTTGTATACCATAATCAGTTAAAAACTATACATGATTATGTTAATGAAGGTAAAATAGGGGATGTTCGTCTTGTACGCATTGCATTTGGCTTTCCCAAAAGAACATCGGGCGACTTCAGGTATAATAAAAAGTTAGGCGGAGGAGCATTGCTTGATGCGGGTGGCTACACTGTAAAACTTGCCTCTCTTATTCTTGGAGATAATGTAAACATTGTTTCTTCAAGGCTCAACTATGTAGATGAGTTCGATGTGGATATTTATGGAAATGCTGTTATGGAAAATGCTGATGGTCTGACAGCGCAGCTTTCTTTTGGAATGGATAATTGTTATAAGTGTGAACTTGAAATTTGGGGAAGCAAGGGAGTATTATTTACAGACCGCATTCTGACCGCACCTGTGGGATTTGAACCAGTTCTAAAATATAAGTTTGAGAATGAACCTGTTAAGAATATAAAACTAGAACCAGATGATACATTCAGAAAATCAATTGAATTCTTTCATAAATGTATATCAGATACTGATACTCGCATTAAGCATTACGATGAGATAATAAAACAAGCTGAATATATAGATCAGATCAAAGGAGACTGTTTATGAAAATATATGAACTTGAGATCCCTGAAGTAAAAATAATTGAACCTGATGTATATGCCGATCATCGAGGATTTTATATGGAATCGTATTCTATGCGCTCGATGAAGAAGCTGGGAATAAATGATGTTTTTGTACAAGATAACCACTTTTACTCTAAGAAAAAGGGAACAATAAGAGGGATTCATTTTCAGAATGCTCCATATGCACAATCTAAGCTCTTAAGATGTACAAAAGGAGTTATTCTTGATGTGGCCGTTGATTTAAGAAAAGATTCACCCACTTTCATGAAATATGTTATGGTGGAATTAAGCGCTGATAATAAAAAACAGATCTATATTCCGAAAGGATTCGGACATTGCGCAATGTCACTGACTGATGATGTTGAAGGACAATATAAAGTTGATGAGCTGTATTATCCTGAATATGACAGATCAATCGCTTGGAATGACCCTGATATTAATATAGATTGGGGTACAGATGATTTTATAGTATCCGAAAAAGATCGTAATGCGCCATTATTAAAAGATAGTGATGTTAATTTTTAAGGGGATAATAATATGAAGACTGCTCTTGTGACAGGCGTGAATGGTTTTATCGGTTCAGCACTTGCAAAGCGTCTCTTGTCAGAGGGATATAAAGTATTTGGTGTTGATATCAGAAAAATTAATGATTCCGAGCTTTTAAATAATGGTGATTTTTTTCTTATAACTACTAATCTATCGGAAAACAAATTGTCCAGCTTCATAAACGATAAAGTGGATGTTCTTTACTACCTAAGCTGGAAAGGTTCTCTTGGCGGTAAGGATCTTTATGACTCTCAATTACAAGCTGATAATATCAGTATGGCTGTTAACGTTTGTAAGGATTCTAGTGACTATTGCAATCATTTCATTTTTGTAGGTTCTAGCTATGAACACTTGAAAGATAGTAATACTAATAGAGAAGTCAGTGCTTATGGTGCGGCAAAACTGGCGGCGGGAAAGCTGTGTGAGAACGAGTGTTTGCAGAAAGGTATTAGCTTTAATAAAGCTATTTTGACAAATACATTTGGATATGGAGATAGTTCTAAAAAGGCTGTAAATACACTGGTCTCAATGATGTTAAATAATCAAAAACTCAAACTAATCGAAGGCAACAGACCTAATGATTGGGTGTATATTGATGATACGATTGAAGGTCTGCTTAGAATATATGAAAAAGGGAATCCTTATAGAGACTATTATGTAGGTCATAAAAGTATTTCCCTTTTTAAAGAAAAAATAACTGTAATGAGAAATCTCTTATGCCCTGAAATGGAACTTGATTTTGGTACGATGGAAGAAAAGACATATGTAGATTATTCAGCGTTTGACCTGAAAGCGTTAGGTAGGGATACCGGTTTTGAATGTAAATGTGAGTTTAAAAGCGCTATTTCCAAAACAGCTGAATGGATAAAGAGTATTGATTTGAGGATATTATAATGGAAAGAATAATTGTAGTTGGATGCGGCTTTTCAGGGAGCATTTTAGCAAGAAAAATTGCAGAAGAACTAAATAAAAAAGTTATAATTCTCGAAAAAAGGTCGAGCGTTGGCGGAAATGCTTATGATGAGTATGATGAGAATGGATTTTTGATTCAAAGGTATGGTCCTCATTTTATAAACACAAACAATTATGATATAATAAAATTTTTACTTCAATATACCGACCTTACCAGACATGATACAAAACTATTAAGCTTTATTGATAATAAATATGTAAGATTACCATTTAATTTTCGTACAATGCAGCAGTTGGTCGGAGACGAAAGATCAGCAGTATTGTTAAGTAAAATGAGAAGTATGTTCAGCGGTCGTGATAGGGTTCCTATTTTTGAATTGATCAACTGTGAAGATTCTGATATATGTGAATATGGTGAACTATTATTCGACAAAGCTTATAGAACATATACTGCAAAACAGTGGGGTATATCCCCCGAAGAAATAGATAAAAGCGTGTTAGAACGAGTTCCAATGGCAATGAATTTTGATGAAAGGTATCTTAATAAAGATTTTCAGTACTTGCCTACAAATGGATATACGGCGTTATTCAAGAAAATGCTTGATCATCCGAATATAGAATGCAAATTGAATTACAATGCCTTGGAGCATTTAATAATAGACTATGCAAACAGAGAAGTGTTTTTTGATAAAGAAAAAATAGATTTGTTAGTATATACCGGTCCGATAGATGAACTTATGGGGTTAAAATATGGTTTGCTTCCGTATAGATCTCTTGAGATCACATATGATTATTATGACGAGGAGAAAAAATTGCCAAGTGAAATAGTTTCTTATCCTCAAGCAAATGGCTATACCAGAAAGACCGAGTATAAACAGATCACATTTGATTTGCCTCGTTCAAATAAAACGGTAGTTGCTACTGAGTATCCTATGGCGTATACACCCGATAAAGAAAAAGGTAATATACCATATTATCCTGTTCTTACTGAAAACAGCAGAAATACTTACCAGAAATATAAAAATGAGATAAATGGGTTTAAAAATATAATTCTATGTGGAAGATTGGCTGAATTCAAGTATTATAACATGGATGTTTGTATAGAGCACGCGTTTGAAAAGTTTAATGAAATAAAACAGATACTGGGGGGATCATAACATGAAAGGCATAATCCTAGCGGGCGGAGCCGGCACCAGGCTGTATCCGCTGACAATGGTAACATCAAAACAGCTGTTGCCGGTCTACAACAAACCGATGATCTACTATCCGCTGTCAACACTTATGCTGGCCCGGATAA
>JAFUGH010000018.1 GCA_017469465.1 Clostridia bacterium
CGGAGGATTTTGGCTGAATGCACATTTAATGGACGTCCCCATTGTGCACCCATTGTGCATTCAGCCAAAATCCTCCGTCCCTATTGGTCGAAAATCCTCCGTCTCCGTCCCCAAGGTCTAACCGACAAATTGTAATTTATATTTTCGACTTCATGTCCTTCCTCATTCTTACGATTATTTTCTTTTCAAGTCTTGATATATAAGATTGAGATATTCCAAGCAAATCTGCCACTTCCTTTTGTGTTTGCTCATTTCCAGTAATAAAGCCAAAGCGAAGTTCCATTATCTTTTTTTCTCTTTTATTTAATTTATTAATTGAATCTAAAATTAATTTTCTATCCACTTCATCCTCTATATCTTTAAATACCGCATCTTCATCATTTCCTAAAACATCCGCCAATAAAAGTTCATTCCCATCTCCATCTACATTTAATGGTTCATCTATAGAGACTTCATTTTTTAGCTTACTAGTTTTACGAAGATGCATTAATATTTCATTTTCTATGCATCTTGAGGCATATGTAGCAAGTTTAATATTTTTATTAACATCAAATGTGTTAATTGCTTTCATTAGTCCTATAGTTCCAATTGATACTAAGTCTTCAATTCCTGAATTTGTATTTTCAAATTTTTTTGCAATATAAACAACTAGTCTTAAATTTCTCTCAACTAATATTTTTCGAATAGATTCATCACCATTAGCCAATTTATTAAGTAGTTCATTCTCTTCATCAGCAGATAACGGTGCAGGAAGTGTTTCAGCACCACCTATGTAATACATGGAGTTATCTTTATTTAATCCAAGTATTGTTAAAACATCAATAAATAGTTTTTTTGCTTTTTGTTTCATCAACATTAATATTTCCATCTAACATTCCTCCTTCTACCAAATCGTACCCTATTATTGCATCAAAACCTTGTGAAATATTAGGAGTAGTCACAATAACCGCATTGCTATATATTTTTTTTGTTCCATATGTAATATTAATATTTTTTACTTTTATTCCCATTTTCTTTTCTATACCAGATATTGTTTTATAACTCACTAATCTTTTCGGTACATCACCTCCTTCATCTAGTAAATTTTTTCTTACAAATATAACATCTTCGCCATAAACGCTTTTCACATCATGTCCTGTATCTACTAATGTTTTTAATTTATAGTTTTTCCCTTCATAAACAAATTCTAAATAACATGTAGCACTTTCTAAAAATATTTTTTTCTTTATTCTTTTTCTTGAGCTTATTATTGATATTACAATTGTTCCAAATATAATAATCATTTCAATTACATTTCTTTCTGCAAAAATATTTAATCCTCCCATTAAAAAAATAATCGTCCAAAATAGAATTGTCCTTTGCATAATAGTAACTGTATCTTCTAGTCTAAAGCCATATTCAACAATCAAAATAGATATCAAGAACTTTATGAACAAATTATCATACATTGTTGGCAAAAGCACTAATATAGCAATAGAAATCATGCTACTCAGAAATGCAATAGTTATGATTCTAACTATTTTTAGTTTAACACCAATTATTTTACTCATAGCATATAGAATTGTAGACATTATAATTGTATCTTGGATAATAATTAAATCTATATAAATTTTCATGAGATTATTTTAATACAAGCTTATCAAAAAGTTTGTCTAAATATAAAAACATTTTATTTTTTTATTATTTCACTATGAGTAGAACAAAAGAGAAAATTAGGAAATCAAAGATTTTCAATTTTCTTATGTTGCCTTCGGCAAGGTAAGAATGTGCTTTAATTCACAGTTTAATGAAATTTTTTTGAATAATAGGAAAGACTTTATGTAACAATTTTTGCTTGTATCGCTTGCTACTCGCAAGAAAAAAACAATAATTTCTATAACTTCCCTATTGTATAAAAAAGACATATGCTATGTGTGATTGCATGTAAAATTGCAATAGCACATAGTATATGCCAAAAGATTATAAAAACGATATATGTTATATTTTTCTTTATTACTATCCACAGTGTAGTAATTAAAATGTTAAACATTGTGTACATGTACATCAAGTTGGTTATATGGAATTTCAATTCCATTCGCATCAAAAGCATCTCTAACTTTTTCTAATAGATAGAAATTTAAGTTCCAATAATCTTCATTTTTTGTCCAAACTCTAATTGTGTATTCTATACTGCTATCTTTATATGCTGTCAGTTTCACAAAAATTTCCTTTTCTTTTATAATGTATGGTGCTTCATTTATTAACTGATTTAATACCTCTAGAACTTTTTTGGTTGGAGCATTGTATGATACATCTAAAGATAAGCATAATCTTCTTTCTTTATTTTCTGAATAATTGACAATAGTTGCACCTACCACTTCTTTGTTTGGTACTCTGATTACTTTATTGTCTAATGTAGTAATTACTGTATGATTAAATGTTATTTCTTTTACTGTTCCACTTACGTTTGCTACATCTACCCAATCACCAGTTTTAAAAGGATGTGTAACAAGAACCATCACACCACTTGCTAAATTTGAAAGTGTATCTTGTATTGCAAGAGATGCAGCAAGACCAACCACACTAAATGTTGCTAGTAAAGAAGTTACTGGAATGTTTAACATATCTGCTACAATTAATATTAGTATACTATATAAAATAACTTTAATCGTCTTAGCAATAAACTTATGCAAGCCTTTCCTTAACTTAGACTTAGAAATAGCTCTATCAACAATTCGCATAATTATTTTGATAATAATAATTCCAATTAATACCATCATCAGTGGTGGGAAAAACTGATTTATTATTTCTGCATTTGCTTTTCCGACATACGGTTCTAAAAATTCTATCATTCAAATCATCCTTTCCAATATACGAATTAATTATAGCATACTTTTTTATTTTATAACAAGCCCTAAAACCTATATCTAAATAAAAATAAAAATTACATAAAAAAGTCATCCAATAAAACCTTTTAATACTGTTCTAATCTAGTTGCAAACCAGTATATCAAGGCATCATTGGATGACAAATTTTATAATAGTCTTCTTTATTAATTAAGATCAATTATTTTTTTATTTTTTCTAAGGAAAGTAGGAATTTCTATATCATTTTGTGGATTAATTCTATTATCGTTCATAGGTGTTTTTTCAAACATATTTCTATCAATTACTTTATCCACTGCAAGTGCTGATAGAGGAACTCTATCTCTATCGAAGCCAGTAGCAATAACAGTAACTGACATTTCATCTCCCATTCTTTCATCTATTACTGCACCAAAAATCAAGTTAGCGTCTGGATCAATGTTCTTTTGAACAAGCTCTGCAGCAGTATTTACTTCAAATATTCCAAGATCAGGTCCTGCTGTAATGTTTAGAAGAACTCCCCTAGCTCCATCAATTGAAGATTCTAAAAGTGGACTATTAATAGCAGCTTTTGCAGCATCCTCAGCTCTATTTTCGCCTGATGCTCTTCCAATTCCCATATGAGCCATTCCTGTATCATACATAATTGTTTTAACATCTGCAAAATCTAGGTTAATTAATCCTGGAATTGATATTAAGTCTGAAATACCTTGAACACCCTGTCTTAATACTTCATCTGATAAAGCAAACGCTTCTGTAAAAGTTGTCGTTCTTTCAGAGACTTGAAGCAATCTATCATTTGGAATAACTACTAGAGTATCAACTTTTTCTTTTAGGCTTGCTATTCCTCTTTCAGCATTTTGCATTCTCTTTTTTGCCTCAAAAGCAAATGGCTTTGTAACAACCGCAACCGTTAAAATTCCAAGTTCTTTTGCAATTTGTGCAACAATCGGAGCAGCACCTGTTCCTGTACCACCACCCATTCCTGATGTAACAAATACCATATCAGAACCTTTTAATGCATTTGAGATTTCTTCTCTCGTTTCTTCAGCTGCTTTTTCTCCAACTGTAGGATCGCCACCTGCACCTAGACATCTTGTAATTTTTTCTCCTATTTGAATTTTAGTAGGTGCTTTTGAAAGCATCAATGCTTGTCTATCTGTGTTAATTGCAATAAATTCAACTCCTGTAACGCCAACATCAATCATTCTATTAACCGCATTGTTACCAGCTCCACCAACACCAATCACTTTAATTTTAGCCATTCCATCATATCTAACATCATCTCTTTGATATGAATTATTATAATTGTTATCTTGCTCGTACACTTTTAATTCCTCCTACCTATTATTTTTAGATTTTGATCCAAATAATCCTTTAAAAGATTGAACTACATTTTGTAAAAATGTTTGTTCTTCTATCATTTGTATCTTACTTCCGATTTTTTTCGAGTGTTTTATATTTGATATATATTTTACAATTCCATACGCACCTGCTACATCTGGTTTTATAATATTTCCAGTCTTAACAACACCAAATCTTACCGGATACTTTAAAATTTCTTCTGCAGTTTTTTCTGATTTATTAATTGAATTAATTCCTTGACCTGAAATAACACAAGACTGCGGAATATTTGCTACTTTATTGTCTTCTAAGCCAGCTCTAATTAAAGTAAATATTTCTTCGACTCTAGCTTCTATAATTTCAACAAGTTCTGAACACTTTATTGTTTTATTTTTTTCTTCACCTGTATATGTAGCAAGTGTAATACTATAATCATTGTCAATATATTCTACTTTTGACAAACCATACTGTTTCTTTAATTTATCTGCTTCTTGATGAGATATTTCAAGTCCAATAGAAATATCGTTTGTAATTGTATCTCCACCTACTGGTATAGAATCCGTATATATTATTCCGTTATTCCTAAACACAGATATATCCACATTTCCAGCACCTATATCTAACAGTAATACTCCTTTTTCTTTTTCATCTTCACTTAGTACAATATCTTTCATTGCAAAACCGTTAACAACAATTCCATCCATTGTTAAACCAGCTCTTTGCATAACAAGTCCAATTGTTTTTACTATTTCTTTTTCAGCAATAATTACATCTAACTCTGCTTCTAATGTACTTGTAAAAATCCCTATTGGATCTTCCGTTGTTCTTGATTCTGTTATAAATCTTGTTGGAACAATATCTATAATTTGCTTTCCATCTGGTACCTCTATTTGCCCAACATTCATAATGATTTCATCTATATCTTTTTGTGTAACACCTGCATACTTGTCCGCAAGTGTTATACTATATTTTGTTTTAAAAATTGAAACATAACTTCCAACAATATTCACATAGGCTGATTTTATCATAAAGTCTTGAGTTGCTTCTATGTCGCTAACAGCAAAACGAACTGCTCTAGAAACTGCATCTGGACTAACGATTCTTCCACGCTTTAATCCGTCGCATGTAACACTTGCTGTACTTAAAACTTCGACCTGATTAAACTTATTTATCTGACCCAAACAACAACAAACCTTTGAGGTGCCTATGTCAATACCAACGATCATATCTCCTATAGCCAAGCTCTCACACCTCCTACAATATCTCGTGACTTTAGAATATTATATTATTCTACAAAAGTCAATAAATATTACAAAAATATTACAAAAATATTACAAGTTTATTACTACTAATAATGCCCTAAAAAAAGTGAACAATGGGAACAACCCTCTTGTTCACTTCTTTGATTATTTATATTAAAAATTCTCAATTTATTTACTAATTTTTTTCTTGCTAAAATTATTTAATATTTCTCTTCTAATTCCAGATAAATTATTAAAGATTCTAAATATGAAAACTACAATTGCGGCAAGAGTAATATCGACATCTAAACTCTCACCAAGAACAGTAAATGAAATTGCTATAAACATATTAGTGAAAAATCCTGAAACAAATACATTCATATCAAATTTGTGTTGAAGTGATGCATTAATAGCACCAAAAATACTATCTAATGCTGACATAATTGCTATAGCAGTATATTTTGTGTAAACATAAGGAATCATAGGTGTAAAAAATCCCAATAGTATTCCTAAAAAACTGGCAATTAATATTACTATAATCATAATTATTTACCTACTCCTTCCTCTACCGGTTTTGCATATTGATACGTGATAGTTTTTTCATAAGCGGGTACAATCATATCACCACTAGTAGTTATTGTTACATCAATATTGTCAGCTTTAATACTAGAGATTATTCCACCTCTTAAACTTAACGCACCTTTTAAAGTAGATGAATCACCAATCGCCGATACTTTAAATGGTGCAACAATTCTTATTCCGTTTATCAATACTTGTGGTCCTGTGCATCTAATTTCTGTTCTTCCTGTAATTCTTTGCCCGTTGATACTAATCGCCTCTGCACCAGCTGAAAGTAACTCATTTACTATCATAACTAAATCCGAATCATGAATTATGTATGCATTTGGGTCGTAATAACCTGCATCTAATGCAATTTGTTTCAACGCTTCTGTGTCATCTAATGTAATAATAATACCTTGTCCCTCTACAGAAACTAAACCTGCTAAAACTCTAGCATTATCTAAATCTGATTTTATCAAAGCAACTGTTTTATCATCTTCTGCAGCTGAAGTTTGATACTCGGAAATTTTTGCATTCAGCTCATTAATTCTTTCAGTTGCTGTATCGTACACATCTTTCCATTGATTAATTTCATCTCTTAACTCATTTTCTTTTTTCAATCTAGAGATATCCGTTTCACTTACATTAATTGTTCTAATTTGAGCAGTAACCATAAACGCAAGTAAAAAACAAATTAATCCAATCAACAAAATTTTGTTATTTAATCTAGATTTCATCAAATTCACCTTCCTATTTTCTTTCAGTAAACACTGTTCTAGCGAGATAATCCTCATTACTCATATCTATCTTACCTTTTTTATCTCCCAATTGCAATAATATACTACTTAAATGACCTAATTTTTCTTCGATTGTATCAAGTAAGATTTCTCCATAAATAATATCGATATCATTTTCCTTTATATAAAGTTTCACATTAGTTGAATCATCATAATTTATTTCACTAAAATTATATTGAAAACCTAATTTTTCTGCTGTTTCCAATATATATACAGAATTTTCATATTTTAGCATTGAGGTACCTATAAGTTTTCTACCAGAAATGCATTCATCAGGATTAATGCCATATATTATTGGCAATTCCTTCATTGTATTTTCTTCTTTAATTTCAAGTACGTAACCGTACTTGTCCGTTATAGCAAATGATTCTAAATATTTAACAATTGCATATGGTTCTCTTTCTTCTACTTTTAGGCTAATACGATTAGGTAGTTTTCTATATATTTTGGCTTTTTTAACATATGGTAAAGTCTCAATAGATTTCTTTATTTTAGCATCACTAATTCTAAAAATATTTTCATTCAATTTAATTTGAGCCTTTTCTAATATTTCACCCGAGGTAACATTTTTCCCATCTTCAGCTTCCACACTTATAATATTAAAAGCAGGTGCAAATAAACAGCCAGTGGTTATAGCAATTATAATAATTACTACTACAAACCAAGCAAACCTCTTGCCATTTTTGTGTGGAACTTCCTCATATTCTTCATTTCTAGCCATTTATTCACCTCCTATTATATTTAATAATTTTAATATTTATATCTTTATAATTTGTGCGCCTAGATTGGTTAATTTTTCTACTATATTCTCATAGCCTCTTTCCACATATTTTATGCCATGAATTTCGCTTTTTCCCTCTGCCATTAAAGCTGCTTCAATTAGCGCTGCCCCGCCTCGCAAATCTTTCGCTTCAAGGGTCGCAGATTTTAGCAACTCAATTCCTTGCACAATTGCTGTATTTCCTTCTATTGTAATATTAGCTCCCATTCTAATCAATTCATTTACATATTTATACCTATTTTCAAAAATACTTTCAACAATAATAGACGTGCCTTTTGCAACTGTCATTAATGTTAAATATTGCGATTGCAGATCTGTTGGAAAACCAGGATAAGGCATAGTTTTGATGTTAGTTGCTTTTATTGTCTTATGATATTTTGCATAAACACTATCTTCATTTGTTATGATTTTGCAATTCATTCTTTTCATCTTATGCAGTAAAGACTCTATATGCTCTGGAATAACGTCTTTTATTAATATTTCTCCCTTGGTAGCCATTGCCATTAACAAATAAGTTCCTGCTTCTATCCTATCTGGAATAATTTTGAATGAAGTATCATGAAGCTTTTTTACACCTTTTATCGTAATAGAGTTACTTCCAGCTCCAGTAATATTTGCTCCCATTTGATTTAGAAAATCTTGCAAACATTTTATTTCAGGTTCACGTGCAACATTTTTTATATGTGTAACTCCATCAGCTAAACAACTAGCAAGCATAATATTTTCAGTTGCTCCAACAGACGGAAAATCAAGCACTATTTCCGTGCCATGTAATTTTGTGCTTTCACATTGGATTACTCCGGCACTTTCTATAATGTTCACACCTAATTGTTCAAAACCATCTAAATGCATATTAATAGGTCTTGCTCCTATTTCACATCCCCCTGTTTGTGATGGTTTGTGGGTACATGAATTTCAAATGAAATGCAAGCCCTCCATTTTCGTACAATTCATTATACATCATATCATTTAAGTTGTACAAGTTTTTTTCTTCTTTTGTGATTTCTTTCGGATCAAATACTACTATTTTATCAAATAGCCTTGAAAGTTCCTCTTTCGTTAATCCATTCTTTTGGATATCTTCAATTGCTTTAAAAATTAAATCCTCTTTATCTGTTAACTTATTTAGACTTTTTAATCTGTCCTCTCCTTCTTTTAATTTTTCTTCTTCTGATTTTATTTTCTTTTCTAGTTCCACTTTTTTCTCTTTATAAATAAAATTCGGTACCATATCATTTAGTTTATCCTCATAGAGTTGCTTATATTGTTTTTGCCATTTTTCCAATGCTTGTTTTGTCTTATTAATGTTTTCATCTAAAGCAACCTTACTTGTTGTGATTGCTCTCACATTATCCATAACAAAGTTTTTAAATTCAGGATTAGAAGTTAAATTCTCTATGTATGCATTGATAATTTTGTCTAAGTATTCAATACGAATTCTATGTGGTCTGCAACCAAAGTCTTCACTAATTTCCTTGTTGACAGCTCCTTCATTGCTATACTTCTTGCATAAGTAACTATCTGGCCTTTTCCTTTCTCCTGTTGTTCCTTTTCTTTTATACATTGGAGTACCACATTTGCCACAATATAGTAAACCTGAATATAAATTGTTTTCTGCATCTACAAATTTAAAGCCATTGTTGTACTTATCGCTTTCTCTTTTTCGTTTTTCTCTTAATTTTTGCGTTCTTTCAAATATATCTTTCTCAATAATTGCCTCGTGATGATTAGGAAGAATCGTCCATTCTGATTTATCCTTTACTCTTGTTTTTTTTAATTTAAAACTTACCTTCTCTGTATGTCCTCCTACATAGTCACCAATATATCGTCTATCATCTAGTATTCTTACAATATGTTGTGGTTTCCAAAACAATGTTTGTTTAGCATTTTCAAAATTTCTTGACTGTGATGGTGTTGGAATTTCTTTTTTATTGAGATGTGTTGCAATCTTTTTGTATCCCCAGCCTTTCAAATATAGTTCAAAAACTTCCTGCACTACAGGTGCTGTCTCTTTATTAATCACTAATTTATTTCCTTCTTTGTTATAGCCATATATTGCTTTTACTAATAAATCTCCCTCTTCAATTTTGTGTCTTAAATTTCTTCTGATATTTTTACTGTCATCTCGTGCTCTTCTTTCATTAAACCACGCATATAGTCCAAACATTTCTTCATTATATTGTTCATCCTCAAAAATAATCTCAACACCTTGTTCTTCTAAATACTCAACAAAACCTAAAGCTTCCTTTTGATTTCTTCCTAGCCTTGCAGAATTCTTGAAAACAATGACATCAATTTCTTTATTCTTCGCCTTTTCTTTTATATCATCAAATCTGCTAAAATCTGTTCCACTCTTATCATCGTCCATAATAATGTCTACAATATTTGTTAAGCCATGACCTTTGCAATATTTAATTAGTAAATCCCTTTGCGTTTCAATTCTTTCATAGTTCTCACCGTAATCATCTCTGCTCTCTCTGCAATAAATGACAACCCTTTTTTCTTCATTAGATTTTTTCATGGCTAACCTCCCAAAAATCATGTATCAATAGCATAAAGTCTTCTATTTCTTATGATAGTTGCATTATACAAAAAAAGTTCTAAAGATTCAACCCCATGAGGTAGAAACTTTAGAACTATTATTTTATTTCCATTCCATTTTCATATTAAAGCCCATTTGAGAATTGAAGACTGTTATAGCTGCTCTATTCACATCAATTATTTCATAAAAATCTCTTGCCTGTCCTCTTATTCCATTTTCTCTTAATTTATTAGCATACTGTTCTGCCTTATTTAAAATCATTTCTTGCACAGCAAATGTTTCTTCATAGCTATCTCTTTTTAAATTCTCTACCTGATATTTAAAACAGCTAATGTAATGTTTAAAAGATAATGTATCATTAAATTTCGTATTAGATGGTTGAGCCCCTTCAAATAAAATATTACAATATTTTTGTTCTTCAGAATTGTTTGGCTTTAATAGCTGCAATTGCTGATTATGATAAGCAATATCTAAAAAAGGTCTTTTGTACTCAGATAATGAATTAGGGCAATAATACCATACCGCTCTTCTTTTTGATTCATCTGAATTAAACATATTAGAACTATCAAAAGCTCTAACATTCATATAATTTCCCGTTGCCAATCCATCAATATTAGCTATGCTTAGTAAAAATAATTGATGTGTTGCATAACTTACTATTATTTCTTTTTCTCTTAATTTTAGAGTTGCACATAAATTAAGTAAATTAATTAACCATACTGGCTCTTCTATTAAATACTCCCCTTTTGGATGTTCCGGAATAATATAAAAACCGTCCACATCCCATTTTTCTACTTCACTAATGATCTTCTCTAATTGGATTTCATCTTGCAAAATTTTATTTGAAATACATAATGTTGCAAATCTTTTTTTATCATTCATTATCTCGTTGCACACATTTATCCAGTTATTTTGAACTTCAAGCCAAATATCGTCTGCTTTAGAACAAATTGTATTTGGAAAAATGTATGCATCCGTATGCATTTCATCATTATATTTTTTTAATATTTTAATGTTGTCTTTTATTTTATCAGTATCAGCATAGGCATTTGTAGAATAATCATTTTTAAACCAATATTCTTGAGAATTTAATATAGGTTTGTCTGATCTCGGTATATAACAATGTGGGTCAAAAAAAAGATTAGCTCCATATTTTTTAAAACTTTCGCTTGAACTCATAAGCTGATCTTTAGTTAATACACGGGGATTTAAAATAACACTTCCTCCATTCCAATCTTTCAATAACTCCTCTGTCATTTTTATCATACCATGTCCCATAAAGATATATGGTTTCATCTTTTAACCTCCTTACTCATATTGTATTGTTGGCAAAATTGCTTTAAACCACTGATATGCTGTCTTTGCATCTTTTGGTCTTCTAGAAGGCATTTTAGACATTAATACTGTCAAAAACGAAATTAGCTGTCTATCACTATCACCTTCTATTGTATATTCTGGTGGAAAAACCGTTATAGTTCTGTATAAAATATCTAAAGGATCTGTTGCATTTTTCCTAAATGGATTTTCTCCAGTAATACATTCATAAACCGTTACTCCAATTGCAAATAAATCTGTTCTTATATCTATATCTTTCTTAAAATTTCTAAATTGCTCTGGTGGTGCATATCCTGGTGTATTCGGTCCCATGGCAAACTCTGTTCTTGTTAACGACTTCATATTCAAAACCCTTATTATACCAAAGTCTAGCAAATAAAAGTCATTATTTTTTGTCATTATAATATTATCTGGTTTAATATCTCTATGAACAATACCTATTCTTTCAAATTCTATTGCTAACAACAATAATGTTTCCAATAACTTAATAGAATCTTTTAATGGTAATTTTTTATTATCTTCCAATACATTTCTAAGCATACTTCCATCTATATACTCCTCAATTGTATATAGAACCTTATCATTTTCCATTTCTAAAAATCCATACTCATATATTTTAGGAACATTTGACAAATTATTTGATGTATTAATGCTAATTTCTCTCTGCACTCTTTCATCAGTATCATGCTTTTTTACCACTTTTATAACTACATTTCCATATTTTTTATGTACCGCCTTAAAGACTTCTCTTTGCCCAGCATCAACATTCAAACTTTTTATATTTGTAATACCATCAATTTGTTTTATAATTTGTTTCTCGTAATCCATGAATTTACTCCTTCACATATTTATTTTTTTACCTATCCATTCATTGAACAATAAAGAAATATAGCAATTAGGCAAATTATGCTTTTTCGCATCCTTCAATCTAACAAAATCTTTATCTAGCACATACATTCCTACTCCTGTTTTTTCTAATTTTTGTATAGTCTTTTCTGTTGGATGATTAACATTGGAAAGTATAAAAGTTTTTGAAGCAAACCAATTATTAATGTTAGCTTGCTCCACTACAGTTGTAATGTTATTTATTTTTGCTTCAAAAGCCTCTAGCTTTTTTATTCCATATATTTCGCGAATATTTTTTGACTGATAATATCCATCTTTTCTAGTTATCAAATTCGCATCATATAATTTTTCCAGTATTGGTAACAAATCGTTATCTCCTGTCAGACCTAACTGCATCTTGATTTTTTTGCTTGTTATTTTTTTATTACTAATAATATGCTGCAAAACTTTCAAGTCATTTGTCTTTAATTTTTCTCTAATTTCATTCCAATTGTCATATGTTTCCTCATTATATTCTGCAAATACAATATCGGGGAATCCACTCTCTATATGCGGTTCACAAAAAATTGCTAATTTTGAGTTTGTCCTTTTATCTTCAAACCTATTAGCATAATAATCAATAAATTTCTTCACTAACTCTAACTCTCTTCCTTGTGTTTGTCTTCTAGTCTTTAAGCCTATTAAATTATCATCATTTTCTAAAATACTTATCTTCTGCACTTGTTTCACCCCAATTTTAATAACCGTGATTATATATACACAGTCATTATATTTAATTTTGTTATAAATTTCAATAGCTTACCTCGTTTTTGCATCAACATTTATTGAAATTTTTCCTTTATTCTATCCGAAATGATATCGGTGAATATCTGTTTATAGTCTTCATATGTATTATCTGCAATTTTTGGTGTAACAAACACAGCAAATGGTAATTTTTCTTTGGTTTTAGTTTTTGTATCTTTTGTGTTCTTTTTCTTTTCTTGTTCCAGAATATTCACCTTCTTTCTGATAAAATGTATTCTAGAATGCTCTGACATATTACATCAGAACTTAAAAAGCTATAAGTGGCGTTCTTTACCCATATGAGATTTGCCCCCATCACTCTTTTTAGAGAGTCGCCCCTTTACATCACGTTAGCCAGACGAAAGTTTCATTATTTGTGCTTATAACTTGTTATTCATTTTTCAATGTACAAAATAGAAAATACTTTTATGCACGTGCTATTTCCTATTCTCAAATTCATTATAAAAACCGAAAAAAGTATTGTAAATATATTGCATTAAGTCTATAGATAAGTTTAAAATGAAAATAGCTATAGTCTATTTAAAAAATGGAGGTAACCCAGTTATGATAAGTAATTTCAGGTTAGAGCAAAATAAAATTATCATAAAGAATTCTGGAGAATTTTTTGGAGCATTAGGTAATTATGAATACAACATAGGCGATAAACTATATGAATTTGCCATTATGAAAAGAGACGATTTTGATAAATTGGAAAGAATATACAATCAGTTAATAGACCTCGTAAGTTATGCTAAAGAATGTGAAACAATGGATATAAAACTGGATTCCTTTTGGAAAATGTTTCAAATTGTTAGAGCCTGTTTAGAGTTTTCACCTTATACTCATTTTTATACCCAAGTATTAATTGACATTATTATCAAAACGTATAATACAAAGATTTTTCGTTCTGATTTATTGTTCAAATCTCAAATCGGTGTATTAATAGAAAATTTAGATTATTGCCCTAATGAACTATACAGCGAATTAGAGGAAAATGAATATACCCCAGAAATTCTAATTGCTAAATGGACAGAATCAAGACGAAAAGTATCACCTGAAGAAAGCTCTAAATATAGAAAGTTTTTTCAAACAATCAAAGAATTATTAATCAGGGATCTTATAGAGAAAAGACAAGATTTAAAAGAAAGATTAGAATTAATTAGTGAATATTCGAATAATACACTTGTCAGAAGCTTAAGTGTTCCAGAAAAACTATACTTATATGAAACTAAAAAGTTATTTGATGGTCAATACGTCAACACCAAACCTGCTCATGCTGTTTTTCTTGATACAAAATTCAAGACCAAATATATATGCGATACTTTGTTACCAAAAGAAGAAAGGAACTTAAACTTCGACCAAGTTGCCAAAATTATAAAAGAAAGGCATATTTCCGTCAAAGAAGTTTATGAAATAGATAATACAGAAGATCAAATTCGATTTGAAATATTTAAAGTGATTCAAAATGATTTTACCATTAATAAATGCCAGAATTGTGGTAGATTATTTATCCCAGTTACAAACAGCAATAATCCTAATCAAAAAGGTAGAAATGACCAAAAATATTGTAATAACTTATATTTAAATACTGGAAAAACATGTAAAGAAATCGGTGCATTAAATCAGCAAAAAGAACGAATAAACGAAAGCACTATTTTGACAGAATATCACAGAGAATACAAAAGAATGTATGGATTACATTATAATCATCCCGATAAATTTAACGAAAAAAAATTCAAAAAATGGTCCAAGAAATCAAAACAATTAATAGAAAAATACTCAGATGAGCAAATTGAGGAATTTAAGCAAGAGTTGAAAGAATTTAGCGATAGTATATTTAAAATATGATGATTTAAAAGATTTATTGACTCATAATTGATTTGTAATAAAAACCACTTCATCTATTCAAATTTGAATAAATAAAGTGGTTATTTTTACTACTTTTCAATGCGAGAATTTTCTCTCATTATATGATTAGCGTCTATCTGTGCGTTAATTTCTCTTTGCATCTTTTTCGTGTTTTCGATGGTAGGTCTTTTTTCAGGTGGCACTTTAACCATCCTAGCACAACCATTGCTCTTTTCCATTTCCTTTTTAACAATTTCAGCTGTATTTGACATATGCAGATAAACCTCCTAGTTCTTTTCTTCCAGACTTACTTTTATCATTGCTTGGCAAACATAATAAAGTGCAGAACCAAAGGCTGTAATACAAATACCTCCTTGAGGTTTCCATCCATAACTTAAACTGAATTTTACCCGTTCTTCAAGCGTATTGCATGCATCTACCACACTTTCACTTGCTGCAGAAATAATCTGATAATCCATCATCATTTCCTCCTTAATCAAAAAGAAACTTTTATTGTTTCGTTATCAAAGTTCAATCTTGCTTCATAAGGGGAACTTATTTTATAGCCCATTTTCTTTAACATCTTAAAAATTGAATGTGGAGTGTTTTTATCCAAAAAAAAGTAATTTCTATCATGAGAAAGTGCGTAATCTATTTTAGATTCTATTTTTTGAATAATCTCTTGATATTGTTTTTGAGTTTTAACTAAAGCCTGAGCTTGACTTTGTAAGGATTCACTTCTAATATTTCTCGTCAACTCCAAAATACACCGTTCTTCAAATGCACACTTCATTGCTACTTCCTCCTTAATTTTAATTCAGTCGCTTCAAAATTCATTTGACTTGCTTATATTATCATAATTTTACATAATTTTCAACTGTTTCTTACTATTTCAAACTATAAGGTTAAATTTAAAAGTAAATTCCGGCGAAGGCTCAAGTAGAATTTAATTTTACACTTAACCTTTAAATGTAAAAATAGTACCTAGAAAAAATCTAGGTACTATATAGCTATATGAATCTTAATACTAGTTTTAATTAATAAATACGGAAAAGATCCATAAATTTAAAGAGCATATAATCTTTCATAATCCCACCAAATTCTATGCAGAAATCTCGTTCTTCATTATCATTTACCTTTAGGAGTGGATAAAGATATTCATCAGGTATACCTATCAGATTTCCAGATACTTCTTCTCCACGATCAAGATAATGCCTTTTAAGCCAGTTTTTGAATTCTTCAATTCTTTTTTTACAATACCACCATTCTTTTACATGAAATGACAATATCCAAAATTTATCTCCATCGCAATTTTGATAAGAGGAGAAAACAATTGCAAAAGAATCTGTGTTGATAACATACTTTGGTGGTAATGAAGGTTTATGTTCTTTCAGGATTAATGGGAAGGATTTATAACTAGATACTTTTTTAGTATCATAGAACATAGGGTATATAATATTTTGCAAAAAATCTTGTTCTTCTTTTGATACTATCTTATGATGTTCACTGGAATCTTGAAATTTTTGCAATCTAACCCATTCACTGTACGTAAATGTTCTATACAACCTTGATTGCTTCATCTTATGCTCCTCCTTTAATCAAATTCGGTCATTTTGCAATTCATTTAATTTCTATTCTTTCTTATATTTCGCTAATAATATCTTCTACAGCTACAATAACATCTACACATTCGCCTTCAAGATAGTCAATTATTGGATGCAATCCCATCATAGCTGCAATTATAAGTAACTTGCCCCACCATAAAAAAGGTAATTGACATACCGTAATAATAAAGATAGTAAAAACTATTGTATGTGCAGAAAGTGCTATAAAAGATTCCAATTTACTATAGGTAGGAGCAAAGCTACTTTTTATAAGGAGATTGGAAAAAATATTCCAACCAACGTCGTTAGGTGCAATGAAAAGAAATATAATCATAATTAAAATAGACATAAGACTAAATTTCCAGTGAGTAATCAAAGCTACAATCAAAATCATACCATGTATAAAAATATATGTATATGCAATAGAAGCATCTCGAATAAAATATAATCCAATTAGTTCATATATGTGGATAGATACAAGATGGATAGCTGAAAGGATTGTAAAAGTAACAGCTACATTGTGTGGTAATCTCATCCACGCAATCATCACATTAATTACTAAAGCAAGTGTATAATACCATTGTCTATTTCCTTCTTCAGAAAATCCACATTCATCACCAACAATGCACCGAAAAATCTTTCCTAATTGTTTCATACTATAATTACCTCCTTAATTCTAATTAGGTCATTTCAAAATTCATTTGACTAGTACATATTATCATAGTTTTACATAATTTTCAAGTCTTTTATACAACTGGGAAATTACTATTTTTCACAATTCTAACTCATGTTCATCTTTTTCATTGACTTTAATATTTAGTTGTCTATTCATATCGAAGTTGATTCCTGTATCTCTTTCAAAATCATTCATTATCTTTTCTTCAGAACGTGCAGATAATTTTTCACAAACCCAAGAAACAAGAGATTTTACAAAGTGTTTAACTTTTTCAATCATTTTTTCAAAACTTTCTATTTGTTTTTTCATCTTCTTAATTTCTCGTTGATGTTGATAATTCAACTGTCTTATTTCATTCTCATAATCAAATTTCATGTCAAACTTCGTATCTTCAAGTTCCTTTTCTAGCCTATCGCATTTTTCTTGTAATTTATCTTGATTATGATAAATCGCAGTCCTTTCTCTTTCAAATGCTTCAGCCTTATCAATTAATTTAGCCTGTTTTGTTAATTCTTTTTGCATTGTAACATTTTCTTTGTGGAGCTTTTGAATTAACTCATCTCTTGGCTTAATTATTTGCTCTTGTATTTTTTCATCACGATTTATCATAAACTTTTTAATCTCATTTACCTCAGGTGTTTTAGGTAATTCTAAAGAAATACTATTTAATACTTTTTTCGTTTCTTCATAATTGGTTATTTCTTTATATTCTTTAATAGAATGATGTTCCTTCTCGCTTGGCACACCTCTTGCAAGTTTAAAATTATTTGATGTCATATATTCATAAAACGCATTCTGTAATTGCCTATAACTATCTTTTGCTTTCCAAAATTCGCTACAGGCAATTTTGTCAATTTGCCTACCTTCCTTATTTAAAGTGTGAACCACAGGAATAAAAACTAAATGCATATGGGGAGTTCTCTCATCCATATGCACTACTGCTGATATTATATTTTGTTCACCTAATTCTTTATACTGACAGACAAAATCAAACGCTGTTTTAAAATATCTTTTTGTTTCTTCTTCTCCAATTTCATCAAAGAACTCTTTACTTGAAGTAATAACATATTCGCAAGCTATGTTACTTACTTCTTTTATCTGACCTTTTAAGTCGTATTCTTTTTTGATTCTTTCGAATTCCTTTTCATAACTTTGAGTAGGTTCTTTCAAATGATAATTCAAATGAGTTCTTTCTTTATCAATATCCTTGTTAGAATAATTTCTATTTTTTCTTTCGTTATGCTTATATGCCAAACCTAAATTTGACTTCTTATATTTCACATTTCTTATGATTGCATAACTCATAAAATTCACCTCTCTCTCAAACTAGATAAGAACTCCAACAGAAGTTCTATAACACACTACAACACTTTTTTACGCTATCGCTAAAAGTGTCCGTGTGGCAAAGGAAATTCTTTCCCTTGCATCTCTTTTCCATAAAAGTGATTTCCACTTTTATGGCATCAAATAAGATTGCATTTCGCATCTTATTTGATGTGTGCCTTTCAGAAGCATCCTGCTTCTGAATAGGCACAATAAAAGAGCCTTATTCTTTCTCCGAGAATAAAGCTCTTTAATTAGCATAGTATTGACCCCAGTTAATATTATCATACTTGTCTATCTTATATCGATTCGGTATATCTTTTATTTTATTATTATATTTTATATTATTATTTATATATTTGTCATTTTCATCAATACCCACTTGACGATTTTGAGGATACTCCTTACTGTTTTCATCAATACACACTTGTCCACTTTGAGGATGCTTAAATATGTTTTCTTCGATAGGAACAATTTCCCTCTTTCTACAATTTTTCTTTTGATTGTCGATAATCACTTTTACATATTTTTTATTATTTAGCGAACTAATCGTTCTTGATACTGTTTCATCAGTTGTATTAAGCATATCAGCTATATATCCATTCGTGGCATAGCATGTTCCGTTTTTCTTGCTCAAACCTAAAATAATGGATAATATGATTTTTTCTTTATCAACTAAATCTTTGTTTAGTAACACATCAGCTGGTATTAATAGATTTTCAAAGTTTGGTATGTTCATTGTTATTTCTCCTCTCGTTTTAATATTTAATGGCGCACACTGTTCGCCGCTACGATGTAGTTGTACGTCTTCACAATGTATAATGAACATAAAAAAGCCTCAAGATTTGCTTAATCTCAAGGCATTTATCTTTATTCAAATTCTTTTATCCACGCATTTATCTTGAACTTATCAGATGTATCCACTAAAAATCGTAACCCCCTGGATAAGTAAATCTACATTTACCTAATCTTCCAAGTAGAGCACCTACAATAATAACTGATGACCTCATCTCATGCATTAAATCGTTTGGAATTTCATACGATTTTAAATTAGTGCTATCGACTACTATTTTACTATTATTATAGGTTATTTTGCAACCTAAATCACATAAAATATCTAACATTATTTTTACATCATGTATGTCAGGGCAATTTTCTAATTCAACTACTCCTTCATTTAAAATTGAAGCAGCTATTACTGGCAAAGATGCATTCTTTGAACCTGAAATTTTCACCTCACCAGTAAGTGCATTTCCCCCTTCTACTATGTACTTATTATTCACTTATCAATCACCTCTTAAAGATATGTATTTAATATATTTGTATGCCATATTTTCTAAAAGAGTGACGAAAGGTGAAAAATGAAAAAGTTCTAAAGATTCACCACAAAGACAAAACTTTAGAACTTCTTCTTTAGCAATTATTTTCTATTTAAAAATTAGATTTAAATTTTACCTCTTCAATTTAGCAGTTTTCGCCTTTATATATGCTTCTAATTTTAGCATAAACTCATCTGGCTTTATTTCTTTTCTTGCGACCATGTCAAGTCCTTTTTCCCAGCTTGCCGTTAAGTCCGGATTTAACATATCTGGAATTGACCAACTAACTGCTTTATATACTTGTTCTCCTTTTTGACTTGGAGTTAGTATTTGTGTTTTAGGATTAATATCTATATAACCTATTCGATTTAGTTTTTTAATAATTTCTGCTCTTGTTGCACTCGTACCAATGCCACTTCCTTTAATTTGTTCTCTTAGTCTTTCATCTTCAATTAGCTTGCCCGCATTTTCCATAGCAAGAATAATAGAACCTGAGGAATATCTACTTGGTGGTGAAGTTTCTCCCTCTTTTGTATTGATTTCTAATAGGTTTAGTGTTTGTCCCTTTTTAATTTTTGATAAAGCATTGCCATCTATTTTTAGCTCGCTACTTTTATTGCTTGGTGAACACTGTTCGCCGCTACTATCTAATTGAGATGGTGCAGACTGTTCGCCGCTACGTTCTTCTGAAGATGGCGTACTCTGTGCAGTGTTAATTACCTCCAAATATCCCTGCTTTGTACAAACTTTCGAATTTGCATAAAATTTCTGACCACCAATATCTATTGTAATTGCAAGTTTGGTAAATTCTGCTGGTGGAAAGAAAATACTTAAAAATCGTTTCACGATTAATTTATAAATACTTTTGTGTAACTCTTGTAATGAATCATAATTTTCAAAACCTTGTCCTGTCGGAATTAAAGCATAGTGATCTGTAATTTTAGAGTCATTCACATATTTCGATTTCACAATATCCGTACTATATTTGTTTTGAATCATACTGTTCAAAATATTCTTTATTTCTTCATCTTTTCCCCACTTAGCAAGTCCATTTAAATTTTTATTAATTTCTTTTGCTACTGCCGTAGATAACACTCTCGCATCCGTTCTTGGATAAGTAACTAACTTTTTCTCATATAATAATTGGATGACTTCTAAAGTTTGGTCTGGTGAAATTTTAAACTTTTTACTACATTCATTTTGTATCTCTGCTAAATTATACAATAGTGGTGCATTCTCTTTTTGTGTTTTCTTACTTGCCTCTAAAACTTTTGGCACAGGATTGTCTTTTATAATATGTTCTATAAATGCTTTTGCGTCCTCTTCTTTTTTGAAACCATTATCATTATACAGTTGATTAGAATCTACAATATCTTTTAACTCATTAAAATTATTTTCATTCTTTTCATCGTACTTCCACTCTGCAATTAAACCATCTTCTAAAGAAGCCTGAACTTTATAAAAATTAGTTTTTGCAAAATTTCGAATTTCCATTTCTCTTGAAACAACCATTCCAAGCACGCAAGTCATGACACGACCAACAGAAATAGGAGCACGTTCTTGACCCAAAAACTCAGCTAGTTTTCTTCCGTAAGAAAGTGTCAAAAGTCTTGAAAAATTAATTCCTATCAGATAATCTTCCTTTGCTCTTAAATAGGCACTATCTGCGAGAGCATCATACTCACTTAAATCCTTGGCTGTATTAATTCCTTTTAGAATTTCTTCTTCGGTTTGCGAATCAATCCAAACTCTTTTTTTTGACTTTCCTTGAACCCCTACCATTTCGTCTACTAGCCTATAAATATACTCTCCCTCACGTCCTGAGTCAGTACAAACATAAATTGTATCAACATCATCTCTTGTAAGTAATGACTTAACAATGTCAAACTGATTTTGTACACTTGCAATAACCTCATACTTCCACTCTGAAGGAATAAATGGTAAAGTGTCAAATCGCCAAGCTTTATATTTTTCATCATAGACTTCTGGATAACTCATTGTTACTAAATGACCCACACACCATGTAATGACGTACTCTTCCGACTCAACATAACCATTTTTCCTAGCCGTATTTATTTTCAAAGCCTTTGCAAACTCAGTCGCAACGCTTGGTTTTTCTGTGATTAAAAGCTTCTTTGCCATGAGATACTTCCTTTCTTTATGGATATTTTATATTAAAAAAGGGCAATTAGCAAATAAATATTTCGATTATTCTTGAAATGAATTTGAATAATAAAATCAAGCTAAAAGAAAGATATAACTATTTTATAAATTTTACATAATTTGTTGACTTTTTAAATATAGTATGTTATACTTAAAAGCGTGAGTTAATCCCTAACAGACCGTGGACAAATGTCCACTACTACAAGGAGGTAGTAACATGGCAAACATCATTAAGGAAATGCTCGAACAAAAGGCCTTCGCTCAGGAAGAGATGAAGCGGTTGGCAAAAATTCGGAGAAGGAATTCCGAAGAACTGAAAAGCTTCTTCGGACTTTACCCTCTCTCTGATGAAGAACAGGCTGATTTGAGTGCTCTCGTCGACGAAATCGGCGAAAGGGTCTTTCAGATCAAAGCAGTTCTCCTTGAGGAGCTCCCGGAAAAGGCTGGTAACGAGTACTCGCATGGTGACATGCATGCACGTTTTCAGCCTGGGACCTTTGCTACTATGCATGTGGCATGTTCTCATCTGGATGAGCTGGTCATCAATCAGCGGATTCAAATGGAAGCCGACGCTGAAGAGACGCGAAAGATCCTCGAATATGAGGAAATTAAGAAGCGTCAGCAAGAAGTCAATGACGAGAGGTCGACTTGGCTTTCTATGAGGCTTGGTGGCAAGAACGTTCCTGAACGCTTTGTTCGATTCCAGGAAGAAATGCGTATTCCTAAGATGCGTACTTACTTCCATGGCTCCAGGGAATATGTCAAAGCTCTCTCGAAGACCAGGGCAAATCCTGTGGTGTACGGAGATATGGAAGGTGACATTTTCGCTGTTTCCTGTGAAAATGAACGGTTTGAAAAAGCCGTTACCTTCTATATTCAGGAAATCAACTACCAGGCGGAGTTCGCCGCTCGCCTGGTAAAGGAAGCCGGGGTTTCCAAAACGCTGGCGAAAAAGATCAGTGAGGCATTGCCCCACGATCGCTGGTATGCTATCATGCCTCCCAAACATACCAAGGATGATCTCCTTGGATATGCCAGGGAGATGGCATGGAGACTTCATCTGAAAGATGGTGAAGTTGCCCATGATCTCCTTCAGGGAGATCTAGTAGCCTTTGCCTATGGTAAGGCAAAGACTAAAGATGGTAAGGAATATTCTCCTACCTATCTCCCCATTCAGGATGCTCCGTCGGCAATCCTGGTGGGGAACCGAATCAACATTTATCTGCCTGACTAAAACTACAAGAGCCATCCGTTTCGCGGATGGCTCTTTCTTTGTCTATTTTTTCTTTTTTCCCATTAGTGAATTAATGGTTTTTTCTATTCTCTCTAGTGCTTGGTTATCTCCAATTTTTTTCGCATTATTGGACATTTCATTTATTTTTCTATCATTTTTCATTACTTCATTAATTTTTTCTTCTAATATATCCTTCGTTAAGTTTTTCTCTTCTATTACTATTCCTGCACCCACATCTTCTAATGTCTTCGCATTATAAAACTGGTGATTTTCAGCTGCATATGGAAACGGAATTAAAATAGAAGGAACTCCCACAATTGCAATTTCAGTAACTGTCAATGCTCCACTTCTACAAACGACTAAATCTGCTGCTTTCATTACTTCGTTCATATTATAAATATATTTCTCAATTTTGATATTCTTATTCTTTATTTTAACATTTGAAACAACTTCATCATAATTGCTATTACCTGTTGCATATATCACTTCATATCCTGTGAGTTTATTATCATTTATCAATTCAACCATCGTATCATTTATTTTCTTTGCTCCTTGACTGCCACCAAATACAAGTAATAGTTTTCCATTTATTCCAAGCTTTTTCTTCATTTCGTCCTTACTAATTGCAATATTCATACTTGTTGGATTTCCTGTAAATACAGCATTTTTAGCATTGGGGATATGGCGTTTCGCATCCTCAAAACCTAAAGCAACAACGTCAACACTTTTAGAAAGCCAAATAGTTGTTTTTCCTGGTAAAGCATTACTTTCATGAATCATTGTCGGAACTTTCAATTTTAAGCCAGCAATCATAAGCGGTGCTGTAACATATCCCCCTGTACCAATAACTAAATCAGGCTTTTCTTTTTTTATAAGTGCTTTACAATCTACAACTCCCTGATTAAGTGTCATCATTGTTTTAATATTTTTTAATGATAATCCTCTATGTAGTCCTTCGGAATGTACCATTTCAAGTTCAAATCCTGCCTTTGGAACCAAATCTTTCTCCATTCCAATATTAGTGCCAACAAATTTAACCTGGTTTCCTTTTGCACTCAACATTTTACCAATAGCAATTCCTGGATTGATATGTCCACCTGTTCCACCTGCTGCAATTAAAATCTTCATATATTATCACCCCGATACATAATATGAATGAGTTCATCAAAATGAGACACCTTACCATGTCATAAAAAGAGTGTCCCGCTTTGCTGAACTCATTTTTACTTTTTGGTAGTACTTGTTTTTCTCTTTTTCTTCGACTTAGTAGTTTCTGAGACTTTTGATAAATCAGCAGCATGTATCACACCATTTTTATCTGGTCCATTCCATGCAATGAAATCACAACTAGTGCCTTCTCCATTATTATTTTCACAAATATAATACTTCTTACCACGTTTACTTTTTTTAATTAAAATGTCTCCACCGCATTTTGGGCACTTTACATTTTCAAGTTTTTCAATAATAGGTTTTATATTTCTACACTCAGGGAAGCCTGGACACGCTAAGAATTTACCATATCTTCCAATCTTAACTACCATCATTCTTCCACACTTGTCACATGGGATATCCGTTTCTTCATCTTTGATTTCAACTTTACCAATTCGTTCTTCAACTGACTCTAAATTCTTTTTAAATGGTTCATAAAAATCCTTTATCACTTTTTTCCACTCAACATTTCCTTCTGCAACTTCATCTAATTTTTCTTCCATTTGTGCTGTAAACTCAACATTTACAATATCTTCAAAATTTTCCTTTAATAGTTCATCAACCACTCGTCCAAGTTCTGTTGGATATAATGTTTTCTTTTCTCTTTCAATATATCTTCTCTCTAAGATAGTTGTAATTGTTGGTGCATAAGTACTTGGTCTACCAATACCTTTTTCTTCCAACATCTTTACTAAACTTGCTTCTGTAAATCTTGCTGGTGGTTCTGTAAAATGTTGATCTGGAAGTAATTCTTTTAATTTAACTTCGTCTCCTTTTGTAAGTAAAGGTAAAATAACATCTTTCTCTACTAAACCTTCGTCGTTACCTTCTACATACACTGTCATAAAGCCACTAAATTTTATCCTTGATCCATTCGCTCTGAATATATATTTGCCTGCATCAATATCTGCTGTGACAGTGCTATAAACAGCAGAAGACATTTGAGATGCAATTAATCTTTCGTAAATTAATTTATATAATTTGTATTGATCTGAAGAATACTTTTCTTTTACTTCATTTGGTTTAACACTAATGTATGTTGGTCTAATTGCTTCATGAGCATCTTGTGCTTCTTTTTTAGTTTTATAATATCTATTTTCATAATATTCTTTTCCATATGTACTTATAATTTCTTCTTTACATGCTGCCCTTGCTTCCTCCGAAATTCTTGTAGAGTCTGTTCTCATATATGTAATTAATCCAATTTCATAAAGGCTTTGTGCAACTGACATTGTTCTTTTAATTGCAAAACCTAATTTTCTAGAAGCTTCCTGCTGTAATGTACTCGTCGTAAAAGGTGGAGCTGGATTTTTCTTTTTTTCTCCCTCGATAACATCTTTTACAAAATATTTTTTATCTTCTAAATTTTTAAGCACTTTTTTCATTTGTTCTTCAGAAGTTATATCTGCTTTTTCATTATCTATTTTAAAGAGCCTAGCATTAAAATTTTTCTTATTGGCAAATAGTTTAGCATCTAAAGACCAATATTCCTCCGGAACAAACTTTTCAATTTGTTCCTCTCTATCAACAATAATTCTAACTGCAACAGATTGAACTCTTCCAGCAGACAATCCTTTTCTCACTTTTTTCCATAATAATGGACTTATCTTATAGCCAACAATTCTATCTAGCTCACGTCTTGCTTGTTGTGCATCAATTAAGCTCTTATCAAGTTTTCTAGGAAGTTTTATTGCTTTTTGAATTCCTGTTTTTGTAATCTCATTAAAAGCAATTCTACATTCATCATTTTCATCTATGTTCAAAATGTATGCTAAGTGCCATGCAATAGCCTCTCCCTCACGATCAGGGTCAGTTGCAAGGAAAACCTTTTTAACATTTTTAGCTTCCGTTTTTAATTTTTTTATTAGATCAGCTTTTCCCCTAATATTAATATATTTAGGTTCAAAATTATTTTCAAAATCTATTCCAATTTGTGATTTAGGTAAATCTCTCACATGTCCCATTGATGCTTCTACTTTATATTTACTACCTAAAATCTTTTTTATGGTAGATGCCTTAGCAGGTGATTCCACAATCACTAAATAATCAGCCATATCATATCTCCTATCTTATATTTTTTCACTACCATATCATTTTAAACCACAAAGTAACTATTTGCAAGAAATATTTACTTATGGTAGAAAAAATATAACAAACAATACAGCAATATAAAAATTTTTGACAATGAAAAAAGGCAGGAAATAAATCCTGCCTTTTTTAGGTAACTAAACACTTAAGCTTGTTCTCCACTTGTTGTATCTCCACTTGTTGTTGTATCAGTTGTTGTATTTGTTGTTGTTTCTTCTTTTTCTTCTAAGCCTCTAATTACATAGAATACTTCGTTAGCATCATCAATTGAGATTCTATCAAAGTCTTGTAATGCTAAGTCAGCGAATTTTTCTGAAGATACAGCTTCAACTTTACCTTCTTCATCAACATCTACAACTACTAACATGTAATCTTCGTATTTATCTTGGTTAGCTTTTACTCCATATCTAACTTCGTCACCATCAACAATTGCTGTTGTACCATTAGCTTTAGATACATAAGCGAATCCGTCTTCAGCGATATCTGTTAACTTAGATACAACTGTTAATACTAGATCATCATCTTTCTCTTTAGTTGTATATACGATAACATCATCTTCTACAAGACCTTCACCAACTTTATCTAATACATCTTCTCTTTCATCATCAGATGTTTGTAATCTTACGTCTGTATAGTTCTTGTTAATCTTGTTTTCAGCACTCTTCTTAACGTAAGCTACTTTGTTATCTGAGTTATCAGCTTTATCGAATAATACAACATATTTAGCTTGTGTATAATCATCTGATTCATCCCAAACAACGATTACATCTTCGTCTTTTAATTTTTCGATTCCTTCTAATCCTTTTTCATAAGATACTGAATATTCTTCATCTTTATCATCATATTTTAATGTGATTACTACTACTGTGTCATCAACTGGTACTACTTCTTTTGTGCCTTCCATGATAGCTTCTTCATCTTTATCATATTTAGCACCTCTAACTAGTCTATAAACATAGTTATCATCATCACCTGAACCGAAAGCAACTTTTGTTTCAGATGTACCAACATTTGAATTTGAAGATTTTCCGTTCTTATCAGCTCTAGCTAATAATTCAATGTCTTTAATTTCTCCATCATCATTTAATGTTACCATTGCGAAGTAACCTTCAACATCTTCATCATATAATTCTTTAGCAATTTCTTTTCCAGCACCTTTAGCGAATGTATATTCTTTTTCGCCAGCTTCATTTACTAATGTTACATTATATGTCTTAGAATCAGCTCTTTCAACTGATGATGCAATTCCGAAGAATTGGATATCAGAACCATCTTCACCACCATCAATCTTACCATCAAATTCAACTCTTACAACGTTTCCGAAAATAGGATCAAGTCTTAATACAACTTCTTCACCTTTCATCTTATCGTTGTAGTTCTTGTTGTAGAATTCAACAGCTTTAACATTATCAGCTTCTGGATCTTCAGCATAAGTAGCAGCTTTGTCTAACTTATATTCTTCTCCGCCAACTGTTAATGCAACATATTCAACTTTTGAATCTTCATAGCTGTCAACAACATATTTTGTTAATTTACCTGTTTCAGAAGTTCCACCTACTACGTAGAATGTTTCAACTTCTTTTCCATCATAGCTTACAGTAACTGTTGTTAGGATATCTCCTTCTTTAACATCTCTTAAAGCGATTCTTTCGCCATTTTTTAAGATTAAAGCTGTATCCCAATCACTGTCATCATATGATTTCTTGTTGATTTTAACTGTTTTATCTTTAGCTTCGAATTTATCAACAAATAAGCTTTCACTTGTTAATGTAACAGGTTCAACTAATTTCTTGCTTTCAACTCTAGCATAAGCATATTCATAATCAACATCTACTAATTCATCATATTTATCATCAACATCTTCTTTTGTTCCGTTAACGATTGTATCGTTACCAGCAGAAACGATTGATAATAATACTCCATCTTCTTCATTTACAAGAACTTCAACTTCTGTTCCTGGTACGAATTGATAAAAATCATTTTTAGCATATTCATATGTTGTTTTATCTAATTCAACATCTTTACCAGCAATACCTCTTACAGTAATTTCAACTTTAGCTTTATTAGCTTTTGAATCACTACCAATTGTGAATCCTTCAAAAGTAACGTTCTTTGAATATGCATAATCTGGGAACTTAACGTTTAACATTTCTGTGTTAGCTCTAGATTCTAATCCGTCTCCTTCGCTTTCACCTACTACTGTCCACATTTTTGTTCTTAACATATTCCAAATTAATAATGCGATGTTACCTCTTGTAGCACCATCATTATATGATTTGAATTCTAAATCTTTGATTAATTTTAAATCTTGAGCTTTTGCAATGTAGTTTGTTGGCCATGTTCCTTTAGAATCAACTTCTTTAGCATAGCCTAAAACTCTTAAGCACATTGTAATTGCTTCTGCATATGTAACAGTTTCATTTGGCATAAATGTTCCATCTGGATAACCGTTAACAAATTTGTAATCAGCTGATACATTGATGTATCCTGCTGCCCAATTTCCTGCAACATCTGAGAATGGTGTTGCACCAGAAGCTACTTCAGCAGCTTGTGATAAACCATAAGCAGTAACTAATAATTTAGCAAGTTCTGCTCTTGTTACTACGTTGTTTGGTAAATATGTTCCATCTGGATAACCATCAACAACGCCTAATTCCATTAGCGCTTCAACAGCTGGTTCATATTTCGTGCCGCTAATATCTTTTAATGTGCTAGCAGCAAATGAAAATGAAAACATGCTAAGAACCATTGAAAGTGCTAATACTAATGATACTATTCTTTTCATTAGATAATCCTCCTTTTAAATTTTCGTTTTTCGGTTAGAAAGTTATTTTTCTTGGCTGCCCCCTTCTACCATTTTCTGCTCTATAACAGCTCAAGGTCCTAAGAAAATTATGAATGCGCTTTCATCTTTTCTCAAGTACAATGCTATTATATAATTAAAAAAAAATGAGTCAACAAAGTTTATAAAATGTTTACCAAATTTACAATTTATTTACATTTTACTTACGGAACGTGTTGATTTAGCTATCTCTCATTAGAATTATGTATACTCTTTTTTACAAATTATTTATATTTTTTCCTAAGTAATAATTCTGCTATAAATTATAAAACTGTAATGGATTTATAAATTCTCCATCTTTTCTTATCCCTAAATGCAAATGGACTCCTGTAGTAGCTCCATTTAATTTTCCATTCGAAACATACTTTGGCCCTACGGTTGCAATAATTTGACCAGCATACACCTTCTGCCCTTTTGTTACAAGTAATCTTTCTCCCAAATGACAATATCTAGAATCAAAGTTTTTGTCATGTTCAATAATAATCATATAACCACCACTACCGCTCCAACCAGCAAATATAACTGTTCCACTCATAATTGCTAACACATTACTTCCTTGACTTGCTGCAATATCTATTCCTTGGTGATATGAAGAAGCACCTTTTGTTGGAGAATTTCTTCTCCCAAATGGGGAGGTAATTCTTGTAAAATTTGGAGTTGGCCACACAAAGCCAAAATTCAAAGAATAACCGTTATTTCCGTAGGTTATCCCATAATATCCATTATATAAAAATGGAATAAAAATAATAGCAATAAAAAATGATAAAATCACTGGAAATAACATTGCATACCTAAAATACTTGATGATATCTTCCATCCTTTTCCTTTCTTAAATTAAAATTTGGAATTTTAAAATATAGATTTTTTATTTTGATTTGAATTTTTGAAAAAATAAAAAAATTGAAAATAAAAATAGAATTATTATTCTTTGGCTGATTTTATAATAAAAAACTTTATTTGTCAAACATTTTCAATGTTATTTTTAAATGATGTAATAATTTCTTATCAAAAAAATATAAAAAGAAGGTATCCTGTATAATTTACAACAATACCCTCTTCTTTTCCTTATTTTTCAATTACCTAATTTATATTACGATTTGATTTAAAAAATTTTCCATTTGGTTTTTATGCTTGTCGTAATTTCTCCATTTTCATTTTTAATGACATTTATAAATTCATTTGAATCAACCTTAGAACATGTTACTTCAATGTTTTCATTATATATAACTTGTTTTTTATATACTATTTCTAACTCCTCAATATGTTTTTCAGAATAGATTTCTTCTGGTATAGTTTCAATTGCATACTCTATGTATTTTGTATTATTGCAATGTCGATTCGTATCTATATCTCTTCTTTGTATTTTAAAAGATGCTTTGTCATCGATAATTTCTGGTTCTATTATTTTTATTTTCTCATTTTCAAAAGGTTTCCTATCTATTGCACTATAAGCTTCTGCCATTCCTGGAAGAGGTCTAATTGGTTTTCTTGCTTTTATATCTACAAGTGCCCAAATAGAATCAGCCTCCGCTACTAAATTTCCTTTTTCATCTAAAATTTCATAAGCTCTACTTGCATGAATTCCTTTGATTCCTCTCGACCATGTTCTTACTTCAATAGTAGAATCTCCCTCTGGGTAAGAATACATTTTCAAATGCCAAGATAATAATAACCAACCAATGCCTAGCTCTAAACACTCACTTGTGCCATATCCTAAAGTTTTGGAATGCATGGTTGCGACATCTTGTAAAAAATTTAATAAAGAGGATAATCGTAACTTATTATATTGATCTACCTCTCCGTAACCTACTAAAAATTTTTGTTTATAATGATACTCCATCTGCATTTTCCTTTCTCTGCTACAACTATTCGTGAATAATCTTAGGGCCTAACCTTTTTCCACCAATAACATGATAATGTAAATGATGAACCGTTTGTCCCCCATCTTCACCATAATTTGTTATTACTCGAAAACCGTTCTCTTGAGCATCAATTTTTTTATTTTTTGCAACATTTTGAATCATCTTATGAATTTCATTAATATATACCATGTTCTCATCATTTACTTCCATAATATTTGCAATATGTTTTTTAGGTACTATCAAAACATGTACGGGTGCAACCGGATAAGCATCTTCAAAAGCGATTACGTATTCATTTTCATTAACAACTTTCGCTGGGATTTCATGTTTAATAATTTTACAAAAAATACATTCTTCCATCTTGAAATACCTCCATTCAAAAATTTAAAGTAATGGCGCACAATGTGCGCCGTTATAACTATTTTTCAAGAATTGCTTTAATTCTTCTAATACCTGCTGCAACTCCTTCTTCTTTCACTATTTTAAAATGTCCCATATTTCCTGTTCTTTCAACATGAGGCCCTCCGCATATTTCTTTACTAAAGTCACCGATTGTATATACTTTTACTTTATCTCCATATTTACTTGCAAATAGTCCCATTGCACCAGAAGCCTTTGCATCATCATAAGACATTTCTTCACATGTAACCACCAAATCTCTTTGAATTTGTTCATTTACTATATCTTCTACTTGCTTTAATTGCTCAGGTGTAACTTTTTGCGGATTTGCGAAGTCAAATCTCAATCTTTCTGCCGTAAGGTTTGATCCTTTTTGTGTTGCATGCTCTCCAAGAACAATTTGTAAAGCCTTATGTAATAAGTGAGTAGCTGTATGATATGCTGTTGTTTGTTCACTATGGTCTGCCAAACCGCCTTTAAATTTAGCTTCTGAACCAGCTCTCGAAAGTTCCTGATGCTTTTTAAACAATTCTTGAAACTCTTCCATATTAATTTCCATGCTTGCTTCTCTAGCTAATTCAGCGGTCATTTCAGGAGGGAAACCAAATGTATCATATAGTCTAAATACAACTTGTCCTTCTAATTTTGTTTTTCCTTCTTCTTTGGCTTTCTTCACATTTTTATCAAATTCTTTTTCACCATTTGCTAGTGTCTTCATAAATTTATTTTTTTCTTCGACAATTACATTAATAATTGTTTCTTTATTCGCTGAAATTTCAGGATACATTTCTTTTGTAATTTTTTCAAATGTATCAAGTAAAGTAGTAACATTATCTGGATCAAATTCGATTTTTCTCATATGACGAATTACTCTTCTAAGTAATCTTCTTAACACATAACCTTGTTCTACATTACTTGGTCTAACTCCATCAACAATCATAAAC
The DNA here is from genome assembly GCA_017469465.1 of Clostridia bacterium. Classification (GTDB taxonomy): domain Bacteria; phylum Bacillota; class Clostridia; order TANB77; family UBA1234; genus UBA1234. The sequence goes on from JAFUGH010000018.1 coordinate 32,585, forward strand.
ATTGATGTCCTTAAGTGATCCGAAATAATTCTCGCACTTTCCATGTTAAAATTGTTCGACAATTCTTTTATCTTAATGATTTCATCTGCGAATAGTTCCGTGTCATAAACACTGCTTTTTCCTTGAAGTAATCCAATTACTCTTTCTAATCCAAGTCCTGTATCTACATTTGGATGCTTTAGTGGTTCTAATGTTCCATCTTTCTTTTTGTTATATTGCATAAAAACATTATTCCAAATTTCTAAATATTTACCACAACTACATGTAGGGTCACAATGCTCTGAACATTTTTCTTTTCCTGTATCATAAAAAATCTCAGTATCTGGTCCACATGGTCCTGTTTCACCAGCTGGTCCCCACCAATTATGTTCTCTAGAGCAATAATAAATTCTTTCTTTTGGAATTCCCATTTCTTCCCAACGTTTTGCAGCCTCTTCATCCCTAGGAATTCCTTCCTCTCCTGCAAAAACTGTTACAGAAATTTTATTCATATCAAAACCTAATACATCTTTTAAAAATGTATAACTCATTTCAATTGATTCATGCTTAAAATAATCGCCCAGTGACCAGTTACCTAGCATTTCAAAAAAAGTTAAGTGACTGTTATCACCAACGGAATCAATATCTCCTGTTCTTACACATTTTTGATAATCAGTGAGTCTCTTACCTTGAGGATGTGGTTCACCTAACAAATAAGGTACTAATGGATGCATTCCAGCAGTTGTGAATAAAACTGTAGGATCATTTTCAGGCACTACTGGAGCACTAGGTATTTCTTTATGTCCATGTTCTTTAAAAAATTCTATGTACTTTCTTCTTAGTTCATATGCTTTCATATTAATCCTCCCTTACAATAACGCAATTATTATATACCTTAAAGTTTTATCCGTCAATTATGTAATTTCATAAATTACAATTTGTCGGTTAGACCATTGAGGACGAAGACGGAGAATTTTGGCTTTTTCGACCAATAGGGACGTGGTTTTTTCGACCAATAGGGACGGAGGATTTTGGTTTTTTCTTTAAGTAACAAGATTCCAATTTTTGAAAGATGAAAAAACCAAAATCCTCCGTCCCTATTGGTCGAAAAAACCACGTCCCTATTGGTCGAAAATCCTTCGTCTCCGTCCCAAATGGCCCTCCAAGACCCAGACAAATTGTAATTTACATCCAATTATACTTTTTGGCAAACTTTTTCGTCTTTTTAACAATTGTATTTTTTATATCAAAAATTTCGTCACTTGCCATTGTGCCAATAACTCCACCTATTACAGCACCAAATATCATTCCTGTCATTAAATTTTTCATTTTTCATTCTTCCTTTCTTTTTTATGTTCTTTTATCGTCGTTACCATTTCATACATTCCGAACCGACAGCAAGAAAAAGCCAAAATATCGTTTTAAGCTTTCTGGTTCAATAAATTTAGTTAAATACGCACCAAAACCACTTCCTATTACACTGGGAATAAATAATTTTTTTGCAATTTTCTTTTCAACATTTTGATTTTTGATGTGAATCAATACTGCAATAACAGCAGTAGGAATAAAAAAAACTAAATTTGTAGCTTGTGCAATATGTTGTGGCACTTCCATAAAGTTAACTAATACTAAGATTAAAATACTTCCTCCACCCATTCCAAGTCCTGTTATTATGCCTGAAATAATACCAACTAAAATTAATTTCATACTTATCTTACCCTTTAACAATCATTTTTATAGATGCAATAACTAAAAAAATGTCAAAAGTTATCGCAAGCCAAAATTTAGGAATTCTTTTCATTAATTTTGCGCCAATAAAACCTCCAATGCTTCCACCTATTACTACATTGACTATTATACTTAAATCAAAATAATTATAATTTGCATAAAAAATAGAAGCAACTAATACAGCTGGGAATACTGTTATTAATGTTGTTCCACGAGCCTTATATTCATCTAATTTTAAAATACTTGTAAGCGCAGGATGAATTAATAAACCACCGCCTGTTCCAAAAAATCCACTAATCAAACCTGCAAAAAGACCTATAACATATGCCATTGTTAACTCCAAAACAAATTTCAGATAAATAGTTTTCAAATAACAAAAAAACTCTAATAATACTATTATCAGAGTTTTTTTCATTTTTATTCAAAATAAGTTTCATTTTTTCTTTTTCAATTGTTCTTCCGTTTCGTCAGGAACATAGTACTTAGTACCAAGCATCTTATCTGGCAAATATTGTTGCTCAACCTCATGATTTGGATAGTCATGTGGATATTTATAACCAACGCCATATCCAAAATCTGACATTCCCTCTGCAGGTGCATTTCTAATATGCATTGGAATCGTTCCAGTATCTTTATTTTCAACATCTGACAATGCTTTATCTATTCCTAAATATGCAGCATTTGATTTAGGACTTCTCGCAACATAAGTTGCTGCATGTGCCAATAATATTCTTGCTTCAGGCATTCCGATTTGATGAATTCCTTGCATTGCTGCAACGGCAACAACTAAGGCATTGGAATTTGCCATACCAACATCCTCGGAAGCACAAATAACAATTCTTCTTGCCAAAAACATTGGATCTTCACCTGCATATAGTGCTCTAGCTAAATAAAACAAAACAGCATCCGGATCTCCTCCACGCATAGATTTGATAAATGCGCTAATGTTGTCATAGTGACTATCTCCATCTTTGTCAAATTGTGCTTTTTTCTTTTGAATACATTCACTTGCTATTTCTTGAGTGATCTCAATTTCTCCAATTGAATTCATGTCCGTAGTTAATGTCGCAATTTCTAGAGCATTTAATGCAACTCTTACGTCTCCACCTGATAACTCAGCAATATACTTTAAAACAGTATCGTTTACTTTAATATTATACATTCCTAAGCCTTTTTCTTTATTTTCAATTGCATTTTTTAAAAGTTGAAAAATATGCTCATTTCCTAGTGGTTCTAATTTAAATACTGTTGAACGAGAAATTAAAGCCTTATTAACCGAAAAATACGGATTCTCAGTTGTGGCCCCAATTAAAATAACCGTACCGTCTTCTACATATGGCAAAAGAGCATCTTGTTGAAGTTTGTTAAACCTATGAATTTCATCTATGAATAAAACAACCTTTCCAGAGGGATTTAAAAGCAAATTTTTGGCATCTTCCACTGCACTTTTTATATCTGATACTCCTGCTGCCACTGCATTTAATTTTTGAAATTTATTTTTGGTAGAGTTGGCAATTACCCTAGCAAGTGACGTTTTTCCACACCCAGGTGGTCCCCATAAAATAATGCTAGATAGCCTATCAGCCTTTATCAATCGATATAACATTTTGTCTTTTGATAATATATGTTCTTGCCCAACGTACTCTTCTATCGTCGTCGGACACATTCTATACGCTAATGGTACATTTTTTTCCATTTATCATTCTCCTTATTTTTTTGTACTAGCAAACTATGTTCACCATGGAGCAAGCTGGCTCCGATACATTCTTCATACTGATGCACTTCGTAGCTGCACACATTGTGCGCCATATTCTTTACTTCTTTGAAAAATATAGCAACGCTCTTTTAATAATATCTTCCACTGACATATTGGATGAATCAAATGATGAGACTGCTTTTGTTGCTTCTTTTACAGGATATCCTAATACTTGAAGTGCGCTTACAGCTTCACTTGCATTATCATCATTAGCAATTATTTCTGTAAATACAGGATCATTTGATGGAAGAGATTCATCTGTTTTCAATTTATCTTTCAATTCTAATATAATTCTTTGTGCAGACTTTGCGCCTATGCCAGGTAGTTTTGTCAATTCCTTCACATTATTAGTAATTACTGCTAGTGCAAAACTTGATGGCGTAATATTCGCAAGAATAGAATTCGCAGATTTTGCTCCTACTCCACTCACACTAATTAATAATTCGAACATACGGAGTTCTTCCAAGCTATAAAAGCCATATAAACTAATATCATCTTCTCTTACATGATAATGTGTATAAACCTTTACTTGATCACCAATTTCTCCAAGTTTATTAATGGTTGTAATAGGTGCAAAAACTTTATAACCAATTCCTCCTGCTTCAATTACAACGTAGTCATTTCCCTTTATTTCCAAACTTCCTTTAATATATGCGTACATATCAAAACTCCTTTATTTAATTTGTATCTTTTTTCTACCCATCATCTAGCATAATATAAACGAACGTTCTTGTCAATTATATCGCCAAAAACTTATTCCATTTTTTCATGATACGAGACTACATTTTTTCTTCACTTTTAATTATTAAACTGTTACAATGTTGTTGTATGAATGAAAATTTGTGGAATAATAAAACTATTATAATGAGAGGAGTTTTTTATATGAAAATAGCTTTTTTTGAAATATCAAATATAGAAAAAGATAAATTTGAGAAGGCATTTCCGAAAGAGGAACTTCAATTTTTTGAAGAAACACTTCAAGATGTCGAAATTCAAAAATATATTGAAAGTGATGCAATATGTGTATTTGTTCATTCTGAAGTTAATCAAGAGATACTAGGCAAAATGCCTAATTTAAAGCTAATTGCAACACGTTCTACCGGTACGGATCATATTAATCTAGATGCTTGTAAAGAAAGAAATATTGAAGTAAAAAATGTTCCATTATATGGAGAAAATACTGTTGCAGAGCATACTTTTGCATTGATGCTTTCACTATCTAGAAAAATTCATAAGTCGTATGTACGTTCCATCCAAGGAAAATTTACAACAGAAGGACTTCAAGGTTTTGATTTAAAAGATAAAACACTTGGAATTATCGGTGGCGGAAGAATCGGTCTTCATGTTGCAAGAATAGCTAGAAGTTTTGGTATGCATGTGAGGGTTTATGATATTCATAAAGATACTTTTCTTGCAGAACTAATCAATTTTAAATATGTCTCTTTAGATGAATTGCTAGAAACATCTGACATTGTATCATTACATGTACCACTTAATAAATATACAGAACATATGATTAATACAGATTCTCTTATAAAATTTAAAGATGGTTCACTTCTAATTAATACTGCACGAGGAGGTTTAGTAGATACTCCTGCATTAATTGATGCTTTAAAAAATGGGAAGCTCGCAGGTGCAGGACTTGACGTAATTGAAGGAGAAGAATATTTGATTGAAGAAAATATTTTCAATTCTCCTGTTGAAAAAGCAGCCAAATTAATTGTTGAAAGTAAACAATTATTAGATAACGAAAATGTTGTTTTAACTCCTCACAATGCTTTTAATAGTGTGGAGGCAGTTAATAGAATTATTGATACTTCCATTGATAATATTAAAACGTTCATCGAAAATTGAAAAAATTTCATTTACACGCACAGTAGGGACGTCCATTAGTTGTGCAACACGAAACATAATGTCTATATTTTACAAGTTATGTTGTCATGTTGCCCAACTAATGGACGTCCCCGCTGTGCACAAATCATTTCTATTCTTCTATTTTTTCAGGTTCAGCATATTCTACATCAAAAGTTTCAACTGTCATTTTCTTAATTGTTGGTGGATTTTTGGGTCTTGTCATCTCGGTTGTCTCATTTAGATATTGATAATATAAATCTATTGAATCAATTTCTCCGCCTTCTTTGATTAGTTTTTGAATATTTGCTGAATACTCTTTTCTCATCGTTTCAGAATTAACTATTCGATATACGACATCCATTCCTTCTATTACTTTACCAAAGCCAGCATATTTACCGTCTAAGCTTAAATATGATTGGTCATTTGTTACGATAAAAAATTGTGAACCAGCTGAATTAGGCTCATTTGCTCTCGCCATAGATATGACACCAATCTCATGTTTTAAATCATTTGAAAAACCATTTTCAGAAAACTCACCATATATTGAATAGCCTGGTCCACCTGTGCCATCACCACTTGGATCTCCACCTTGTGCCATAAATTCAGGCATAACTCTATGGAATGTTAAACCATCATAAAAACCTTTATTAATTAATGAAATAAAATTCTCCACCGTCGTTGGTGCAATTTGTGGATACAATTCTATCTTTACAATTTCTCCACTTGTCATTTCCATTGTTACAATAGGGTTTTGCTCAACATTACTGTATTTTTTTGAATTAACCATCTTCACTGTGTCCTCCCCACTTTTTTTAGCCATTATTTCTCCACTTTTTTTACTTATCGTACTTAAGTCGACTATACCATTTTTTTGATTATTAGCATCTTTGGCAAAAACATACCAAATAGCTAATGCTGCAATTACACATAACACTACTATTGTTATTGCAATTTTTGTATTTTGCTCTTTCTTTTTTCTTTGCTCTTTTGCAGTTAAAGTTAATTTGCTCATAATCATACTCCTCACTTTTTTAACTATTGATAGTTTAGTGTATATTTTTTTACCTGTCAAGGGGTGAATGGAACAAAAGAGAAAATTAGAAAATCAAAGATTTTCAATTTTCTTACGTTGCCTTCGGCAACGTAAGAATGTGCTTTTGTTGTTTCATACGGAAAGTATAACTTTCCTATAAAATAAGAAAAAAGGAGCACTTCGTGCTCCACTAAGAATCTTTTCATTCATCTCTTGCTTTTTATGAATTCTCATTTTTATTTACTTCTTTTAATAATTCTAATTGAGAAATTAAAAGAGCTTCCATTTTTGCTTTATATACATCAAATTGTTTTTTAGTGTCATCTAGTTGTAATCTCTTTTCTACAACTTGTTTATTGATTGTATCTACAGATTTTAGGGCATTTATTTCGGCTTCCTTTATAATATTATCTGCTTCCACCTTTGCACTTTGTTTTACACTTTCAGCCGTACCTTGTGCAACGACTAAAGCGTTTTGTAAAGTATCTTCGATTGATTTATAATGTTGAATTCCTTGATTCAAAACATCAATCTTATCTTTATATTCGATATTCTCTTTATAAAGTTTTTCATAATCCTTAAGCAAGTCATTCATGAATGCGCGTACTTCTTCTACGCTATAGCCACTCATTAGCTGTTTGCTAAAGGTTTTATTTTCTATATCTAATGGAGTTAACATATAAAAACCTCCCATCATTCAATTCTTATTTTATCCATGAAACAGAAAGTTTATTTTTAATATCTTCTTTCATAACTTCATTTGTTATTTCATAGTTATGTGGTGCCACTAAAAATATGGAATTTGAAATTTTTTGGATTGTACCATCTAAAGCGAACACTGCTCCTCCAACAAAATCCACAATTCTTCTAGCAACATCTTTATTCACATATTCTAAATTAAGAATAATTGATTTCTTTTCTTTTAAATGATCACATATCTCTTCTGATTGTTCAAATGTACTTGGTTGTGAAATGATAACTTGTACTTGTTGTAGTCCTGGCATTCCCACAACTTTACTATTCTTTTTATTAATTGCAGAAGATAGAAATCCTTTTTCTTCTACTGGAGTCTCTTGATTTTCTTCATCTTCATATCCATAATCATAATCAGTGTCTTCCGCTACGCCTAACATACTCCATACTTTGTTCATAAATTTGTTTCCCATTAAAATACCCTCCTAAATCATTTCTTTATCATTAGTATACTCACATTTTATACTAAACCCAAGTTACATTTCAATACAAAAACAATAATGTAATTGTAATTTAATCGTTTTGTAATATTTATGTAATATTGAATTAGTATTATCCATCATTATCGACAAGAACTTCGCTATATAATTTTAATGTGACAAAGTTTGCAATATCTTGTTCTGTAAATCCCATATCTAAATAATCTTGAGTGGTATAATTATCTACAATTACATAGTTATCAAATTCCTTTACAATTTTAATATAGGCAGTTTCATCAAATCCAACTTTTTTTATTTTTACGCTATCTAATGTTGTAATGACATCACCACTAACATTTGTAACAGGCTTTTTAGTAATTAAGCTTTTATGTAATTTTAAACCTTCATATGTCCACCAAACTACATCTAAATTTATTTTTCTATATTTAGCAAGTTCTTCTATATTGGTTTCTATCTTCGCAAATATTAATCTTCCATCGCCTTCATCAGAAATATACTCAATTGTCGCAGGAATTAAATTACTATCCACATTTTCAAATCTTAAATACAATCTATCATTTAAATTTGCTTCTTTACTTTCAGGAGAATCCATAAACATAGCAACATAGCATTCAAAATTATTGATTATTTTTATTTTAGAAGTGTTACGTATAATAACTTGATTAGCATTTAACTGCAATGCATTAAGTTCAGCTGATGTCAAATTTGAAATATTATCTTTGGTTAATAAATTCTCATATCCATCTACCCTATATGATACAAGACCTGAAATTGGTGCTTTTAATTCTTTAGTAGAATCATTTATCTGTTTTTCATAACTATTTCTCTCACTTATTAATTCCTTCAATTTTGAACCTACAGGACTTAATTCTCCCACAATTTGCGCTTTTTTTCTTATCGTATTATTTAGCTTAGCTTTACTATCTTGCAAAGAATTGATATCATTATTATTTTGTATCGTATCATAAAGTTGTATCTGAATACTTGATTCAAGTGCTTTGGCATCCGGAGAATAAATTGTTTGTTGACTTGCCATTGCTTCCTCAATTTTCTTATCTAAGTCATTGATTCTTTCAACAAGTTGTCCCTCAGATTCAGAAACATACGTGGCGATTGTTCCATTTTTACTCACTCGCGTTGAATCTTCTACTTTTGCTTGTGCAACACCAGTATATTCTGTTGTATCAACTATTTCTTCATTTCTAATGATATAGCCAGTTACTTCTTCATATTTAGTAAGTTTTCCGTTTTTTACGATAGTAGTTTCAATCGGCTTTGAAAAAAGTTTTACAACATTAATAATCGTAGAAATAATAATAATTAAAATTAACAATAACAAAATAAGCACTATATTACTTTTTTTCTTTGGCATTTTTACTCCTTCTGGAAAATGAACAAAAAAGATTATCTTCTTTATTTGCATTCCAAAGTATTAATAATTAAATTCACAGCCTCTTCTTTTTTTACCCATTTAATTCTTTCATCTCGTCTAAACCATGTTAACTGACGTTTAGCATAATGTCTAGTCTCAATTTTAAGCTTTTCCACCATTGCTTCATAACTCAAATTTCCATTTAAATAATCTATCACTTCTTTATAGCCAAGTCCTTGTATTGCTGTATTCGATAATTGATATTTTTGTATTAAGTTTTTGACTTCATCAATTAAACCATTTTCAAGCATTAAATCAACTCTCTGATTTATTCTATTGTATAATTCTTCTCTTTCCCATTCAATTCCAAACATTTGATAATCGTACTTCACTTCTTGAATTGATTCTTTATCAATTTGCGTTTTTGTTTTTCCAGTAACTTTGTATATTTCTAACGCTCTTATGACTCTTCTAACATTATTTTTATCTATTATTTGTGCAGCATCCGGATCAATTCTTTGAAGTTCATTAAATAAAGAATCAACCCCTTCTTTTTCACATCTCTCCTGTAGTTCTCTTATATATTCTTCATCATGATTAGTATCTATAAATTCAATACCATTTACCAATGTATTAATATATAAACCTGTTCCACCAACGATTATTGGAGTTTTATTTTTTTTCAATATTTCTTCAATAGCGTTTGTAGCTAGTTCTTTATATCTAGCGACATTAAATTGTTCATTTGGTGAAGCAACGTCTAACATATAATGTTTAATTCCATTTTGTTCTTCCATGCTAGGCTTTGCTGTTCCAATATCCATATATTTATATATTTGCATAGAATCAGCAGAAACGATTTCACCATTGATTTTTTTTGCTAATTCAATTGATACCGCAGTTTTTCCTGAAGCAGTTGGTCCCACAATTACCACAACTTTGGGTTTCATTTCTTCCATAATTTTTCTCCTCTGCTATTCGCAAAAGAATTATCTCCTGCCAAATTTTTTTTCAATCTCATTTCTAGTAATTCTAATTGCTGTCGGTCTGCCGTGTGGACATGTAAATGGGCTTTCTAATTGAAGAAGTTCATCTAATAATGAACGAATTTCGCTCTCATCTAAATACATATTTCCTTTTACAGCAGCTTTGCAAGCAACTGTCGCAATAAACTTTTCTTCGATGTCTTGCTTATTTGTCCTATTAGTAATATCTAGTCCATCTAAAATATCCAAAAACAAATCTTTAGTGTTCATATCATAACATATAACAGGTACTCCATTTATTTTTATTGCATCTTCTCCAAATTCTTCTATATCAAATCCAGATTGTTCAAATAATCTCATATTATTATGAACCATTCTCATATCTTTTTTAGATAGATTTAAAACATCTGGTAACAAAAGCATTTGAATTTCATTCCCGCCATCTTTATAAAAATTCTTTTTTACCTTTTCATATAACACTCTTTCATGTGCTGCGTGTTGATCTAAAATATAAATGTCATCTTCTAGTTGTAAAATAATATAAGTATTAAATGCAACTCCTAAAATTTTATATTCTGGCAATTCTGCTTTTTCAATAAAATCTTGTTCATAAAATACAGGTGCCTTCTTTTCACTACTCGTTTCCGCAATACTTGGTATATCTTGGTCAATTTCTACATAATTTTGCATTACATGAGTTGCCGACTCGTTTTCAGTATTATATTTTGCAGATTCTTCATTAATCGAAACTGTATCAGTTATTGAGTTTGAGAAATTTGACAATGAATCTCCACTTTCATTCTTACTCAAATGATTCTCAAAATTAGCTGTAATAACATTGTCATCATTGCTTGTAACACTAGCAAAATGTGAAGCACTACCTTTAAAGATTTCAAACAATCCTTTTTTGGCAGGCGCAGCCACTGTGTTTTCTCTTGCTACCGGTCTATTATCAGCAGAAGAGTCAGCTATCAAATCATTACCAAGTAAAGCATTTCTTACTCCATGATAAACTGCTTTAAACACACTACTTTCGTCAGTAAATCTAACTTCTAATTTTGCAGGATGTACATTTACATCCACAAGTTCAGGATTAAGAGTTACATTCAAAACACAAAATCCAAATTTTCCTTGTGGTATTAAAGTTCTATAAGCTTCCTCGGTTGCAGCCGATAATGTTTTATCTTTAATATATCTATTATTTACGTAAAACATTTGATTAGCCCTATTGGATCTTGCAATTTCGGGCTTTCCTACTACTCCACTTACTTTTATTCCCTCGTATTCAAAATTTACTTTAACTATATTTTGTGAAATATCCTTTCCAAATAAATTAAATACTACTGTTTGAATATCTCCATTTCCACTTGTTTGTAAAACTTGTTTCTTATTACTTAATAATTTAAAAGATATATTTGGATTTATCAATGCAATTCTCTCTAGTGCTGTTTCAATATATCCTGCCTCTGTATAATCTTTCTTGAGGAATTTATACCTAACTGGTGTATTGTAAAATAATTCTTTAACCGTAATCGTTGTTCCTTGAGGAGCCCCACATTCTTCTTTTAAAACAATATCTCCTCCCTCTACAATAATTCTTGTACCTATACTGCTATCGGCAGTTTTCGTCACTAATTCCACTTTGCCTACAGAAGCAATACTGGCTAATGCCTCACCTCTAAAACCCATAGTAGAAATTTTCATTAAGTCTTTACTACTACGAATTTTACTTGTAGCATGACGTTCAAATGCAATCTCAACATCATCACTAGCAATTCCCTTTCCATTGTCGGTAATTCTAATTAAAGAAATTCCACCATTTTCTATTTCAACATTAATTTTGGTTGCTCCTGCATCAATAGAGTTTTCTATTAATTCCTTTACGACATTTGCAGGTCTTTCAATAACTTCTCCCGCTGCAATTTGATTAATAGTCAATTCATCCAATAAAACAATACTACCCATACTTCATCCTCCTTATGAACTATACTCTATCTATCACATCTTTTAATCTCAATAAATTATCATACACATTTTGCTTCATTTTGTCATCCACCTTGTCATAAGATGGAAGAATCCTCTCCGTATTTACGTCATAAGGTCCATACTCCAAAGTCAAAACTCTAACATCCGAGCATTTTTCAAGTAGATAATTTAACATTTCATAATCCTCTTTTTTCATTTCAGAGTGATTAGCTCTGATTAATCCCTCATTATTTAATTCACAACCAGATAGATGAATTTCTCTCACTTTATCTAATGGAAGTGCATCGATATACTTTTGATAAGGAATATTTAATACTTCGGCAGCCGCTTTAGCATGCGCAATATCCAAAAGGAAATATACATTTGCCTTCTCAATAACTTTACAAATAAATTCAGGATTTGCTAAAGAATTTCGTTCTTTATTTCCTATGTTAGCTGGTACATTTTCAAGCAAAATATCATAATCGCATATTTTTCTCACTTTAGATATGTTTTTCATTATCGTTTCGATCATATCTTCTTCGCTTTCTAGCTCTTCCTCATTATCTATATTAATGTGAAAAGAAATATGAGGGCACCTACTTTTTTCATAATACTCTTTTTGTAGCTTCCAATTTCTATCATTTAAAAAACGTTTACTGGCAGCATTTGCCCCATGGCCAACAAGCCCATGAAAAATAACTTTTTTATTTTTTGCACACCAATCAAATGGTGACAAATCACCATTAATACTATATAGTTTAAAGTAATCAATAAAGTCTATCTTTTCTTCTTCAAACAATTCCTTAACTTCCGAAGTATAATTCACGCATAATTCCATTTTCTTCACATCCTTCGTTTCTTTCAACTTAAAGTTTGTTTTTCATCTTGACCAATGTATTAAGTGCATCAATTGGTGTCAATTCATTAACATCAATCTTTTCAAGTTCTGTTGCAATTTCACCTAATTTATAATTAAACATATCGACTTGAGCTATGTCATTTCCTTTCTTGCTTTCCTTCATTTGTGCAACCGCATAACTTCCTTCTTTAAGTTCATTTAATATTTGATTTGCTCTATTAACAATTACATTAGGAATCCCTGCTAGTTTTGCAACATAAATTCCATAACTTTCATCTGCACCACCGCGAACTATTTTTCTTAAGAATATTACATCTTCACCTTTTTCTTTCACAGCTATGCAATAATTTTTAACACCTGCAACTTTACTTTCAAGTTCTGTTAATTCATGATAATGAGTTGCGAATAAAGTTCTTGCTCCTATTTTATCAGTTTTTGCTATGTACTCAACAACCGACCATGCAATAGATAACCCATCATATGTTGAGGTACCTCTGCCTATTTCATCAAGGATTAGCAAACTTCTTTTGCTTGCATTTAAAACTATATTAGAAACTTCATTCATTTCAACCATAAACGTAGATTGCCCTGTGGATAAATCATCTGAAGCTCCCACTCTAGTAAATATTCTATCTACAATACCAATTTTAGCAAAGCTAGCTGGTACAAAACTTCCTATTTGCGCCATCAAAGTAATTAATGCTACTTGCCTCATATAAGTAGATTTACCAGCCATATTTGGACCAGTAATAATATTGATTCTATCTTCTCGTGTATTTAAAAAAGTATCATTCGGTACAAAGCTTCCCGCTGAAATTAATTTTTCAACAACAGGATGTCTTCCATCCTTAATATTGATTTCATCCGTATTATCAATAATTGGCATGGTATATGAATTTTGATCTGCAACTTCAGCAAGTGAAGCAAGTGTATCTAAATCAGCAACAACACTACTACTTTTTTGTAGCCTTTCAATTTGTAAAGAAATATTCTCTCTTATCTTTGTAAATAAATCATATTCTAGATTTACAATCTTATCTTGTGCGCCCAATATTGTATTTTCTATTTCTTTCAATTCTTCTGTGATGTATCTTTCACCATTCGTCAATGTTTGCTTTCTAATAAATCTATCTGGAACTTGATTTATAAATGATTTGGAAACTTCAATATAATATCCGAATACTTTGTTATAACCAACTTTTAAAGTTCGAATTCCTGTTTGCTCACGCTCCTTGGATTCTAATTCAATAATCCAGTTCTTGCCTTCCGTTGATGCAGTTCTCAATTTGTGAACTTCTTCATCAAAATCTGCTTTAATAATGCCTCCTTCCTTTATTGAAATTGGAGGATCATCAACAATGGCTGCTTCTATAAGATTTGTAACATCTTCTAATAAATCCAATTTTTCATGCAAATTTTTTAACAATTTCGAATCACAGTTTGATATAAGACTTTTCAGTGCAGGTAATTGCTTTAAGGAATTCTTTAAAGAAATCATATCTCTTGCATTAACATTACCATATGAAATTTTTCCTGCTAATCTCTCTATATCATAAACATTTTTTAAAGTATCAAAAACATCACTTCTTAAAATAACATTTTCTTTTAATTCTTTAACAGCTTCCAGTCTATCATTAATTTCATCTATATCCATCAATGGCTTTTCAATCCAACGTCTTAGGTTTCTGCCTCCCATTGATGTAGCGGTCTTATCTAACACCCAAAGTAAACTTCCTTTTTTATTCTTCTCCCTTAAAGTTTCTGTAAGCTCTAAATTTTTTCTTGCAATATTATCTAGAACCATATAATTCGAATACTCATAAACATCTACTTGATTGATGTGTTTTAATTCAATTTTTTGTGTTTCCATAATGTAAGCAAATAATAATTTCGTTGCATCCTTTGCATAAGGTTTTTCTTCTAAATCAACATTTTGTGCTATATTAGGAATTTCCTCTTCATTATCTCGTACTGATATATACGTTTTTAATCTTTGTTTAATTTTCTCAATTTTAGTACTATCGCCATATAATTCGCTATTTACAACTATTTCAGCTGGTTCAAATCTGCCAAGTTCATTTAGAACATTAGAAAAATTAGATAAATTGATAAACTCTGTTGCATAGAATTCACCTGTTGAAACATCAGAAAAAGCTAGTCCGTAGTTCAAACCATTTGCATAAATGCTAGCTAAATAATTATTTCTATTTTCATCTAAAATATTAGATTCAATAATTGTTCCTGGTGTAATTACTCTAATAACATCTCTTTTTACAATTCCTTTTGCTGTAGCCGGATCTTCCAATTGCTCACCTATAGCTACTTTATAACCTTTGCCTATTAATTTTGCTATGTAATTTTGCACACTATGATGTGGTACTCCACACATTGGTGCTCTTTCTTTTAAACCACAGTCCTTCCCTGTAAGAGTTATTTCAAGTTCACGAGATGCAATAATTGCATCATCAAAAAACATTTCATAAAAATCGCCTAATCTATAAAAAAGGATACAATCCTTATATTGATTTTTTACTTCCATATATTGCTTCATCATAGGTGTCAATTCTTCCAAATTTATCACATCCTTACTAATGCAAATTTTATCATTTTGCTAGGGAAAATGCAAGAAAAACTACCTATGTAAATCGAGCAATTTTATATAAAGAATAGTAAAACAAAAAGACTATAGATTCAAATGAACTATGAAATTTGCACAACGAGGACGTCCGGAATTGCTGAAAAAGTCTGCCAATGGGTGCCAATGGCATTGATTTTTTGTTTTATGGCGAACACTGTTCGCCACTACGATTGTGACTTTATCAATGCTTCTAGACGTCCATTAAATGTGAAATTCGCACAATGGGGACGTCCCCATTGTGCGAATTTCAGAACACCTTCTTTTTGAATAAACGAATATTTATGCTTTCACTTTCTTTTTGCTATTTTCTTGCTTTGCGCTAGTATTGCTTTGTTTTGTTGATGTTTTTTTTCCTTCCAATGTACTACAATCAATCGTAACCATCTCTTTAGAAGAACCAGTATAATAATTGGCTTTCGTTGTACCTTTTATGTTCCAGTCTGTTTTAAAAGTTCTTAGAATATTATTGGCAAATTCTTTAGGATCTTTCTCATTTCCTGTAACATTAATGCTAATCTCAGGACCTTTTATTTCAACTGTTGCATCAATATTTTCATTATTTTGTTCTGCCATATACCCTAATTTTCCGTCTTTTGCCTTTCTTATTTTTAATGCTTGGCTCCCTGTTGCGTAAAGAATCTTATTATCATACGAAGCATAAGTTCCTCTACCAGTACTACCATAATGTCCATCTTTATCAGGATAATTTACTATTCTTGATCTAATTTTATGAGTTCTCGAGCTTTTAAAAGTTATTTCATCATTTTGTTCTATCCTAGCTTTTGGTTCATCATTTTTAAATAATATGACATCTCTTTCTATCTCAGTTAGTCCTAAATACTCTGTAAATTCATCATTTTCAGGCTTTATTTGTGCATCTTTAATATATCTAATCTCTTTTTCTTTCGTTTGTGTATAATTACCAAATGCTTTTAAATTTTCAGGTAATTCCTCATTATATTTTTGTCTATCTATTGTATATATAATTTTCGTTTCTAACATCTCTTTTTTTACTTTATCTGGGGCAAAAGGATTTAAACTAATTCCACCCATCTCAAGTCTTTTTTTCATTTCATCTTCATTTAAAAATCTTTCAACCGTCTTTCGCAAATATGACTTATTATCATCAAAGAAAATAATTTCCTTTAACCTTGGTTCTCTTTCTTTACTATTGTAGTCTTCCTCACTAGGATAATACATTCGTGTATGCTCTTTTATTTCGCCTTTTTCATTTTTATGTTTTATTGTTACTTCAACGGAAGCAATCACTTCCCATTTTGTTGGAACACTAATTTTTTTCACAATTG
The DNA here is from genome assembly GCA_017469465.1 of Clostridia bacterium. GTDB lineage: Bacteria > Bacillota > Clostridia > TANB77 > UBA1234 > UBA1234. Next base: position 49,258 of record JAFUGH010000018.1, read on the forward strand.
TTTCTAATATTTCTTTTGTTTCTAGTTCTTTTGCTGTAACTTCTTCTGTAATCAATCTTCCCATATTATCCATGTAACTGATACAATTTCCCTTAATCCTTGGGTTTGCCTTTGTACCATACTTTATTGCTGCAAATTTATCTTTAAAAAACCTAACAAAACGTGAGCCTTCATAAAGTACTAACTCCTCTGATGGTTGAATCGCTCTATCATATTCGCCAGACGGAATTGACCAAATATCCAAAACTTACGCCTCCTCTTTTGCATTCACTATAAAACAATTTTATCGTTTTGGACTTTGTAAGTCAATGAATATAAAATAATTCTTTCAGAAAAATTTTCCAGAAATTTAACTGAGAAGGATTCAATATAGGAATATTATACAAAAAAATCTACTGGTATATACTCCAGTAGATTTTGATTTAAAAATAATTATTATTGAAGTTCAACTTCTGCTCCAGCTTCTTTTAAGCTAGCTGCTAATTTTTCTGCATCTTCTTTAGCTACATTTTCTTTTACTGTTTTAGGAGCTCCATCAACTAAATCTTTAGCTTCTTTTAATCCTAAACCTGTAGCTTCTCTTACAACTTTAATAACAGCAATCTTATTTGCTCCAGCGCTCTTTAATACAACATTGAATTCTGTTTTTTCTTCAGCAGCTGCTGCTCCAGCTCCTGGTGCTGCTGCTACAACTGCTGCTGCAGCTGCAGATACTCCAAATTTTTCTTCAATAGCTTTTACTAAATCAGCTAATTCTAATACTGAAAGTTTTTCAATTTCAGCAATAATATTTTCGATTTTTTCCATCTTAATTTCTCCTTTATTTTTTATTTCATGAATTTAAATGGTTTCATGATACCACAAACATTATCGTAATGCAAACTAAGCTCCTGCTTCTTCTTTTTGTTGTCTTAATTGGTCTAAAACTACTGCAACATTTCTGATGTTTGCAAGTAAAGCTGTAGCAACTTGAGTAAGAAGCATTTCTCTTGAAGGAAGTTTAGCAAGTTTGATAATTTCTTCTGCTTCAATAACTTTACCATCCATGATTCCACCTTTGATTTTGTAGAAATCATTATCTTTTGCAAAGTTATATAAAATTTTAGCTGGTCCAACATAATCTTCATCACTGAAAATTATTGCTGTTGGTCCTTCTAACTTTTCAGAAATTTCTTCATAATCTGTTCCTTTTACTGCAAATCTTAATGTTGAGTTTTTGGCAACTAGGTATTCTGTGTTTTCGTCTTTTCTAAGCTCAGCTCTGATATTAGTAACATCAGTAACATTAATTCCCCTATAGTCAACTAAAACTACAAGTTTTGCTTTCGAAAATTTTTCTTTTAATGATTCAACATCACTTTGTTTTTTAGCTAGTACTTTTGCGTTTGGCATAAATACACCTCCTTGTATAATAGTTTTATTTTTATTAGTTTAAAACAAAACTGACATCTCCACCGAAGCAGAAATGTCAGTTTATATCCGATCATTTATCTACCTCGGTAGGAGCATTTTACACTTACTAAATAAGTGACCTACTGTCTCAGGTTATACTATTTACATTCTTATAGAAACACTTGGACTCATTGTACTAGAAACATAAATGCTTCTAATATATTGACCTTTTGCAGCAGCTGGTTTAGCTTTGATGATAGCATTTAACAATGCATCATAATTTTCTACTAATTTTTCTGCTCCAAAAGACATCTTGCCAATTGGACAATGTATGATATTGTTTTTGTCCAATCTATATTCAATCTTACCTGATTTGATATCAGCGACTGCTTTAGCAACATCCATTGTAACTGTTCCTGACTTTGGATTTGGCATTAATCCTTTAGGTCCTAAAACCTTACCAAGTCTACCAATAATACCCATCATATCTGGTGTAGCAACGATTACATCATAGTCAAACCAGTTTTCTTTTTCTATTCTAGGAACTAACTCTTCTGCTCCTACAAAATCTGCTCCAGCATTTTCAGCTTCTTTAGCTTTATCTCCTTTGGCAAATACTAAAACTCTTTGTGTCTTACCAGTTCCATGAGGTAATACAATAACACCTCTAACTTGTTGATCAGCATGCTTTGAATCAACACCTAGTTTAAAATGAGCCTCAATAGTTTCATCGAACTTAGCTTTTGGCATTTTTTCGATTAATTCGAAAGCAGCTTTTGCTTCATAAGATTCACCTTTATTGATAAGCTTTAAACTTTCTTGATATTTTTTTCCTCTTTTCATTTCTTTACCTCCTTTGGTTTTAACGAAATTCACTAAGAATTTCTCCCATTTTATGGAGCATACTGTGCTCCTCTACAAACGTAGCATATCACATTATTGTGAAACTAACCTTCTACAACAATACCCATTGAACGAGCTGTACCTTTAACCATGCTCATTGCAGCCTCAAGGCTACCAGCATTAAGATCTTGCATCTTTTGTTTAGCAATCTCTTCAACTGTTGCACTTGTAACTTTAGCTACTTTATCTCTATTAGGTTTTGCAGAACCTTTTTCGATTTTAGCAGCTTTCATTAATAAGTCAGCAACTGGTGGTACTTTTGTTACGAATGTAAAAGACTTATCTTGATATACAGAAATAACAACTGGGATTGTCATACCAGGTTGATTAGCTGTTCTATCGTTAAACTCCTTTACGAATTGCATAATATTAACACCTGATGAACCAAGTGCTGGACCAACTGGTGGAGCTGGTGTAGCTTTACCTGCTGGGATTTGCAATTTAATAATATTTGTAACTTTCTTCTCTGCCATTTATTACACCTCCTATTTTTCATGGCGAACACTGTTCGCCGCTACAACACATCATTCGTAGCGGAGCACAGTGTGCTCCAAAGTTTTTACATTTTTTGTATTTGTGAAAATTCTAGTTCTACAGGAGTTTCTCTTCCAAACATAGATACTAAAACTCTTACTTTCTCTTTCTCCATATTGATTTCTTCAACGACACCAATAAAACTTTCTAATGGACCAGCCACAATTTTAACAGTGTCACCTACTTCATAATTAATATTAACAGGCATTTTTTCAAATCCCATGTTACGAATTTCTTCCGGAGTAAGTGGAACTGGTTTGCCTCCTGCTCCAACAAAGCCTGTAACACCCCTAACATTTCTAACGATGTACCAAGACTCTTCTGTTAAAATCATCTTAATTAATACATAACCAGGAAATACTTTTCGAAGTGTTGTTTTCTTCTTGTCATCTTTAATTTCGATTTGTTCCTCCATTGGTACAACAACTTCTTGAACAAGATGTTGTAACCCTCTATTATCTACTGCCTTTTCTAAAGTATCTTTTACTTTATTTTCATAACCAGAGTAAGTATGTACAACATACCATTTAGCTGTTTCTGTAGTATTTGTATTATCTTGAGGCAATGTTATTCCTCCTTTTAATTTAATTATTCTCCAGAAGTTTCCACAACTGGTTCTGACTCTTCCTCATTCACTATTGTCTCTTCTATAGGATTTTCAACCGAAGTTTCTTCTCCAGAAGTTGTATTTCCATCTACTTTTTCTACTTCACCAGAGCTAATTACGACATTATTTATAACATCTTCATGACTTAAGCTTCTAATCCAAAGATTACTTAACCAGTTAAAAAACAAATTGAAAACTATAAGCACAAGAGAAACCATAATAACAAATGCTATTGTAGCAAAAGTACTTTTAACTGTTTGCTCTCCTGTAGGCCAAATAACTTTTTTTAATTCTAATTTCATGCCTTTCAAGAAGCCTTTTTTCTTGACATTTTTATCCTCAGCCATATTTTTCACACCTTTACTATTATATTATTTAGTTTCTTTGTGTACTGTATGCTTTCTACAGAATTTACAATATTTCGTTAATTCAATTCTGTCTGGATCATTTTTCTTGTTCTTTTTTGTATCATAATTTCTTTGTTTGCATTCTGTACATGCTAATGTAATTCTATCTCTCATTTTCTACACCTCCGTAGGTTTTTCTTATCTGCCACTAATTCTTTCAACTTAAAAAAAGAACCTTTTACGTGGTTCGCTAGCTAATTCTACCATGTTTTCTATGTTTTGTCAACACTTTTTGCTAAAAAGTGCCTTGGGAAATAAGTACAAAATGTAAGGCGACTATTTGCCGCCTACACACTCCTTATATATTTCTTCTGCATCATCCACCATTTTATCAATTGAATAATGCGCTTTCACAATATTTCTTCCATATTCTCCTAGCCTTTTTTTCTCTTCAAAACTCATATTATACACTTTCATAATAGCTTCAAAAAGCTTCTCTTCTGTTACGTCCTCACAGTCTCTACAACAAAAGTTCGTTGCAATTGCTTGTTCTTTTTTCTCTTTATCAAACACACCAATAAAGCCTTGAGCATATGCTTTATTTCCAGCCAAAATTATTGGCAATTCGCAAGACATAGCTTCTAATGCAGCTCTGCTCACTCCCACAAACAAATCCGAGCATTTTAATATCTCCGACACATCTGTCCTAAGTCCCGTCATGACAATGTCATGTTCTTTTCCTGCTAATAGTTTTACGTTTTTATAATTATCTCCATCTCCAACAATAATCAATTGAACATTACCACTTGTTTCTTTTTTTACTTTATCAAAAATTTTTATTAACATTTCTGCTATATTGGAAGATTCTTTATCCAATCTACTCACATGAATAATGTGAAATTTTTCATTATCAATACCTAAGTTAGTTCTAATCTCATCACTATTTGTCTTGCAAAAAGTTGTTGTGTTTATGCCATTTACTGTAACCTTAATATTTTTCTCCTTTACTTTGTAATCAGCCATAATCTCTTTTTTTATATCTTCACTAACTGCTAATGTTTTTTGCCCCCAATTGGTCAAAATCTTAAGAATAAAATTAACTCTATATATTCCATGAGATGTCGTCACAAATGGAATATGCATTTTTTTACAGGCCTTGGAAGCAATGAAGGCTGGAATTCTTGCATGTGCGTGTACAATATCTATTTGTTTTTCATTTATTACCTTTTCAATTAGCTTATACGATTTAAGCATATTCTTCGGATGTTTATCTTTTAACGGTGCAAAAATATGCGAAATTCCTATTTTTTCAAGCATTTCCGCATATCTTCCTCCTGCTGACATTACATACACATTGTGATTTCTTCTTTTCAATTCTCTTGCCAATTCAAAAATATGAGTTTCTGCCCCACCAATTTGCATTTCCATTGTAACCAAAAGAATGTTCATCTCTTATTCTCCCTCAGTATATTTTATGCTACCAATTTTTCCTAAAGTCGTAGTATAAAGTGTCTCAATATTTTTTTCGCTTCCAACTTTTAATTCTACACTTTTATTAGCAAAATAAGAACTATTGGTTGAAGAACCAGGTGTTTCAATTGTTAAAATAATATCCTTTTTATATGGATTTTCCGCTATAATAGTTTTTCCATTTGATAGACTTCTTATAATTTGAGCGTTTCTTGATTCTACATTTACGATCTTTCCAATATTAATGTCTGTCAAACTATCAAAAACACTATCACCAGATTGAAATGCAGATAAACTATAACTTCTAACATTTCCTATAACAACAGTATACGTTATTTTCCCTGAAGAATTAGACTCTACCGCTTTATTGAATGTTCTAAATTTTGAAACTCCAGCAATAATCATAACGAGTATTAATATAATAATAAGAGCATCAAATAAATTAATTTTACCAAATAATTTTCCGTCTTTTATCATTTCTTCACCTATCTTTCAATTGAAACTATATAGCCAGTTCCTGCATATCCTTTTCCTTTAATAAAAGCTTCCTTACCCACTTTAACAATATAATCACCAACAAAAATATTTTGATCAGTATAATAAGCATCAGCTTCTACTGTAAGTAAAATGTCAATATAATCTTCACGTGGTAATTCGGTTAGCTCATATGTTCCATTCGTTAAATTAAGTTCAGATCTTTCGGAAGAAAGTATCTCTTTTTTGGATACAATTCCAATTGGATAATTCTTAATACTATCATATAAAACTGTTCCCTCTGCAATCATATCATATGTTTCAGGAAAAGATTCATTCGTTCTAACCTGATACACAATTTTCGTTGTATTTCTTGGTGCTATAACTGTTTCTTTTTTATTGATATAGCTATATCCAAACACACATGCAACAATAACCACTAATATTATTACTGCATCAAGCACATTTATTTTCTTTATTCTTGGTTCTGATGCCATTTCTTCATAAATCCTTTCAATATTTTTGGTGTATATGTCTACTGTAAATTTTTCCTCATATATCTCTACACACCTTTTATGCATATATTTTTTTAAATCATCATTTGTCAATATTCTTATAATGCTATCAGCTGTATCTCTCGGAGATTTAATTGGAACTAAATAACCATTTTCGCCATTTTTTATTACTCCTGGATTTCCACCGTAATCTGTAACAACAGCTGGAATACCAATACTCATGCCTTCTAGCAAAGCAAGACTCGTTGCTTCTGTTCCGTAAGAACAATTTACTTGAACATCAAATATATTGATATAATCTTGCACATTTTCGATAAATCCTGTAAAAATAATACTTTTTTCAATGCCTAATCTTTTTACCTTTTCTTTTAATTGTTCTTCAATGCTACCAGTTCCAAGAATTAAAAATTTAGCTTTAATCTTTTTCTCATCCAAAATCAACTTTGCTGCATCAATAAAAAACTCATGTCCCTTAATCGGTTCAAGTCTTGCTAATATTCCCACCACATATTCATCATCTTTTATTCCGAGTTTGTGTTTTAATTGAAGTTTTGATTCTTCACTTGTTTCTGCAATTCTTTGAACACCATTTAATATAACATCTATTTTTTCATCTGAAACTCCACTATCTATCAAATTTTCTTTTGCTGCTTCAGCAACAGCAATTATTCTATCAGATAACGTTTCATTTACAAATTTATAAAAAAACCTACCAACAATACTTTTTGTCCAACCGCTTAATGGAAAAACAGAATGCCTCGTATATACTACTTTGCAGTCCTTCACAAATCTTGCTGCAAGTCTAGCCGTAAAAGAAGAATGCGTATGTACAATATCCGGAGCTTCCTCTCTTAAAACTTTAATCAAAGGCCATAAAGCTTTGATATCCCACGACTTATCCTTGATTCCATCTAATTCAATTATTTTAACGCCAGTATCTTTAAGTTTTTCAACAAGCTTACTACCTCTTGGCAAAACAATTGTTATTTCAAATTTATTTTTATCGAAATTGCTACATAAATTAATCAAACATTTCCCTGCTCCACCAATATTAGTGTCACTAACTACATTAACAATTTTGATCATTTTCTTTCTCCTTCAAATTAATTTTGGATGCCGTAACTGTTAATCCTACAATCACCCAAAATATTAAAACTACTCTATAGTTATACCATGTGTGGTCTGTCATACTTTGAAGCAAAAATCCCATCATTCCTGTCATAAGACCTCCTAGTATAATATCTTTCTTTGCCTTCATACTAATGATTGCCATTTTAAAATAGTTATACATTACACCAATCATAACTGCAAACCCAACAATTCCAAATTCAACAATCAGTTGCAAATATAAATTATGAGAATGTGGAGCTTTAATATTGTTATATGAATATAATGGATAGATTGTATTAAAACTTGTAATTCCCATTCCTACACCGGAAATCCAATAATCTTTAAGCATGGACAATGTTCCCATCCATATATACACACGATAGGATGTTGAAGTGTCCTCCATATTTCCAATGCTAGTAAATCTACTAATGATGGTATCTGGCAATATGAATGGTGATAATAGAAGAAGTAAAATACCTAAAAATATAAATCTTTTATCAATGATCAATGCAAGTATTGCAATTGAAAAAATAATGCCAAGCCAACATCCTCTTGAAAAGGTTAAAATAAGTGCTAATCCCATAATTCCAAGTGTAACCAATAAAAATAATTTTTTCTTCCAACCTTTTTCCGTCCAAAACAATGAAACTGTAAATGGAATTATTAATAATAGATATTCCCCATAAACATTAGGATTTTCTAACGTTGAATAGACTCTCATTTTAATATCTTCAAACATATCTGAATCAAGCCATGCTTGAGAATACACATCGCCAAAAGCATATTGATATATACCATAAATAGCAGTAAATGTTCCGATTACTAGCATAACATATAAAATTGTTTTTATTTGTTTACGTGTTGTAATTACATTAATTACTACAAAATAAAACATCACAAACGCAATCATAAGCATTGCTATTTTAATGCTTTCTGCCATAGAAATTGAAATCAACGACGAAATAGCTATGACAATTGCAAAAGCGAATACCCAACTATTAATTCTATATCGTTTAAATTTAAAATCTTCATCTATACTCGCCATTAAAAGAAGTGATAACATAGATGCAATAGCCAAAACTAGCACCATCATTGTCGGAATTACCGGTGCTAATGCAATTGTTATCGTAGCCCAAATCAACGGTTTGGCAAAAATACTATTTTCAAATATTTTATCAAACTTTAACTTCCTAGCAATAATTCTAAGCCACTTTAATAGCCAATCTAACACTTTAACAATAGTTGAAGATTCTATATTTTCGCGTTTAAATTTATCAGTCAAAAACGCCTGTACCAATATACTTTTATCTATTAGTTTTGTAAAGTAGCTTTTTAAAAAAGCTAGTATTTTATATATAAAACTTTGTTTTAAAATTTTCTCCATTTCAACCTTATCTTCCTTAAAAACTTTATATCATTATATATCCAAATAAGAGTTTTTACAACTACTTAAATTATTTTTCTCATTTCTCTCAATTAGCAAATTAATAAATTCATTCTAGTTTAATAACATAATGGAGCACGTTGTGCTCCTCTACAAATGATTCTTCCAGTAGAGAAGTACAGCGTACTCCATAAATCATTAATTATTCTTTGCAAAATTCCATGAATCTTTGCACATATCATCTAAAGTCTTAGTTGCAGACCAATTTAAAACTTCTCTTGCCTTGCCCGCATCCGCATAACATTCTGCAACATCCCCGTCTCGCCTTTCAGCAATTCTATATGGTACCTTGATGTTGTTCACTCTAGAAAACGTATTGACAATATCCAAAACAGAGTAGCCTACTCCTGTTCCTAAATTAAATATTTCTACTCCTCTATGCTTTTCAGCATATTCTATGGCATCTACATGACCTTTTGCTAAATCAACAACATGGATATAGTCTCTAACGCCCGTACCATCTTTCGTAGGATAATCATTGCCAAACACATTAAGTTCAGGTAAAACTCCTTTTGCGACCTTTGTAATGTATGGCATTAAGTTATTCGGAATTCCATTTGGATCTTCTCCAATCAATCCACTCTCATGTGCACCAATTGGATTAAAATACCTTAGTAGAACAACCGAAAACTTTGGATTAGCTCTCGTAACATCCGTTAATATTTGTTCATTCATTAGCTTGGTCCATCCGTATGGATTAGTGCATGACGTAGGCATACCTTCTTTTAAAGGCAACTTCTTTGGTATTCCGTAGACTGTCGCAGAAGAACTAAAAACCAAATTATTGACATCATATTTTTTCATTGCTTCTACTATATTTAAGGTTGAATCTATATTATTCTTATAATATTCAATTGGCATTGTACATGATTCCCCAACTGCTTTTAAACCTGCGAAATGAATTACAGCATCAAAATGACATTCTTCAAACAATTTAAGTGTATCATTTTGATTGGTAAAATCAATTTCATGAAATTCAATTTTTTGCCCCACTATTTGATTTATTTTTTCTAGTACATCTGGTTTGCTATTTGAAAAATTATCTCCAATTACAATTTCATGCCCTGCTTTTTTTAGTTCTATCGCCGTGTGCGAGCCAATATATCCAGCTCCACCTGTTAATAAAATTTTCATAACAAAACCTCCACAAAATCATTATCTTTCTAAAAGTGGAAATTGTTGAAGCATATCCATTTTATATCTACCAGTTGCAGGATCTTGCCTAAATGTAATAAGTGTTTTATCCATTTCAGGTTCTAATTGCCTTAAATCTGTTGAATAATATACTTCAATTCCTTTCATTTCAGCATTAATTCTTTTGAACGCTTTAAAAATTTCAACGATATGTTCATCATCTTCACCAATGATAATTAATTGTGGCTTCTTATCAAATCCACAATCTTTCGCTTGGAAATTTGCATAAAATTCTTCATATAATTTTATTTTTTCCATGAATTTTTCTTCCCATCCAGCATTTCTTCTGACAACCTCAAATACCACATCAACTTTGATATCGTCCTTTACAAGTACTACTTGACCTCCCGTTGCTTGAAATTTTATGTTTTGACGTTTTGCAAAAAGAGTAGGTTTTAAAACAAATCCTCTAAAAGCTTTTACCTTTTGCATATATGCAATAATAGTTTGATTTCCAGCAAGTCTTCTCTTTAACATGTAAACTGGTTTCGTATTATCCGTTGGTTGCCATACAGTCTTAATATCTCTTGTATTTAATAAATATTTTCCGACTTTATCTAAGCAATAAACTCTATAAATTCCCTTACCTTCGTCACTTGAAAAATAATATCTTGTAATAATTTTACTTTTAATCATATCTTCCAATTTTTTATTAAGTTTATCCTGCGATTTTATTTCAATGCCCTTGTGTGTTAACATTTGAAATATTTGTCTAGATGTAATAAACTCAAAATCATTAATAATTTCCAAAATTTGAAAATGTAATTCATTGATATAGCCTTTATCAATCTTAAAAACTACCTGATTGATTGAAGCATATCCATCCTTTCCATCAAAAACTTTGATTTCATTTTCCCTCATCGCAAATGGCGATTTAGGAGCTTTAATAGCATTATCTTCTACCATCTTATTTTCCTCCATTCATTAATCTAGAATTACTAGTTTAATTTTTTTAGTTTCAGGTGATATCTTTTTCACTAGTACTTTTACAACATCACCATATGAAACTGATAGCTTTTTATCTTCTGCCAAACCAACTAGATTTGGCTTAAGCTCAATAAATACGCCAAACTTTTCACGATTTCTCACAATTCCTTTTACAATTGTTTTTTCTTCTAAGCCTTTTACGTTCTCTTCCCACGTACCAAGTAAATCCTTATAGCTAAGTGATATTCTACCAGTATCTTTGTCATAACTTTTTACTTTTGTTACAATAATATCACCAATTTTCAACATATCTGCAGGAGATTTAATTCTACATATGGAAATATCCTCGATATGTAAAAGTCCAACTATACCTTTTTGAAGCTCAATAAAAGCACCATAAGGCTGTATATTCTTTACTTTTCCCTTTACAAGCATACCCTTATGAAGTTGCTCGTAAAATCTTTTATTTTGCTCTTTTATCTCTTGTTTTATTTCGCTCGGCATGTATTTTATAATACCTCCTCATTCAACGTCCTAGTAACTTCTTTGTTACCTTATTATAGTATAACAAATATTTGCCACTCTTACAACACCATAATTTCAAAAAAATCTTAAAGAAAAAGCATCAAAAAAGGACAACCATTTCAATACGAATGTTGTCCTTCTTGTTTATTATTATTAAACTAATTGTAAGATAACAGCTTCAGCTGCATCTCCTCTTCTTTGTCCTAATTTTAAAATTCTAGTATATCCACCTTTTCTATCAGCGTACTTAGGAGCTATTTCATCAAATAATTTTGAAGGTAAATCAATGTTATTACCATTTTCATCTTTTACTTTGTTTAAGCCATTCATGATTTTTCTTCTAGCTGCAAGTCTTGATGGATTATCCTTTTTAACTTCAACTGTTTTTTCTTCTCTTACAACTTTATAGAATTCTTTACCATTCTTACTTGTTGCTTTTTCAGTAACTTTAGTTCCATTTTCATTTACTTTAGCTACAGAAATTTTCTTTTCAACAGTCTCGTAGTTATCTTTTTCTTTGATAGCTAAAGAAATCATGCTGTCAACTAAGCTTTTTACTTCTTTAGCTTTCGCTTCAGTCGTTTCAATTTGACCATGCAAAATAACACTTGTTGTCAAATTCTTAAGCATAGCCATTCTATGATCAGCAGTTCTTCCTAACTTTCTATTTTCTGCCACTTTTATTTCACCCTTCCTAAATAATTTCTAATCTTCGCTAGGAGCAAAATCTAATCCTAAAGAATGTAATTTATTAGTAACTTCTTCAAGTGATTTTCTACCTAGATTTCTAACTTTCATCATCTCTTCTTCGGTCTTATTCGTTAAATCTTCTACATTAACAATTCCCGCTCTCTTTAAGCAGTTGTATGATCTAACACTTAAATCTAATTCTTCAATAGTTGTTTCTAAAACTTTCTCTTTCTTTGATTCTTCTTTTTCTATCATCACTTCTGTATTCTTAGTAGCTTCCGATAAATCAATAAATAGAGCTAAATGTTCATTCATAACTTTTGCTGCTAAACTTAAAGCATCATCTGGAGTAAGACTTCCGTCTGTCCATAACTCAATTGTTAGTTTATCATAATCAGTAATTTGTCCAACCCTAGTATTCTCAACATAGAAATTTACTTTTTTTACTGGAGTATAAATAGAATCTATTGCAATAACTCCTAATGGTTGATTTTGCTTTTTATTTTTTACAGATGGATTATAACCTCTACCTCTATCAGCAGTAAGTTCCATATGTAGACTTCCACCCTTAGCAATTGTTGCAATATGTAAATCAGGATTTAGTACTTCTACATTAGCATCTCCAACGATATCTGCAGCAGTAACTTCTCCCTCTTTATCGACATCAATTCTTAATGATTTCTCTTCGTTATCAAAAATCTTAAGTCTAACTTGTTTAAGATTTAAGATAATTTCAACAACGTCTTCAACAATTCCTGGAATAGTCGTGAATTCGTGTTGAACGCCATCAACTTTCATACTAGTTATCGCAGCACCTGGCAATGATGATAATAATATTCTACGTAGCGAATTGCCTAATGTAATACCATAACCTCTTTCCAATGGTTCACATACAAATTTTGCGTACATGTTATCATTGTCTAGTTTTAAACACTCGATTCTTGGCTTTTCGAATTCTATCATTCTTTAACCTCCCTAATTTTTGAGAAGTGACAAGTGAGTGATGAGATATGAAAACTCAAACTCAATTTTCTACTTCTATCCTAATTTGTTTTCTTTTCTAACTTCTACTTTTAGTTTTCAATTTCTATTTAGAGTATAACTCAACAATCAAATGCTCTTGAACGTTCAAGTCAATTTCATCTCTAGAAGGAAGAGCAACTACTTTACCACTTCTATCTGAAAGATTTGATTCAAGCCATGTTGGAACTGGTCTACCATTTTCAGTTGCTTCAATGATTGATTTGAAATTTTCAGCATTTTTACTTGCTTCTTTAACAGCAATGACATCTCCAACTTTTGTTAAATATGATGGGATATCAACCTTGTGTCCATTTACTGTGAAATGACCATGTCTAACTAATTGTCTAGCTTGTGCTCTTGATGTTGCTAAACCTAGTCTATAAACTATATTATCAAGTCTGCTTTCCAAGATTTGAAGTAATTTCAAACCTGTAATTTCTTTAGATCTTGCAGCTTCTTCGAAATATTTTCTAAATTGTGATTCTAAAACACCATAAAATGCTTTAGCTTTTTGTTTTTCTCTTAATTGCATACCATATTCAGATTGTTTCTTTCTCTTTTGACCATGTTGTCCAGGGCCATAAGCTCTTCTTGTTATAGCACATTTATCAGTATAACATCTTGAACCTTTAAGAAACAATTTTTCGCCTTCTCTACGGCAAACACGGCATGACTCATCTATATATCTTGCCATTTATTTATTCATTCCTTTCTTAATCAAAATTAAACTCTTCTTCTCTTAGGTGGTCTACAACCATTGTGAGGAATTGGAGTAACATCTTTAATCATACTGATTTCAAGACCTGCTGTTTGAAGTGCACGAATGGCAGCTTCTCTACCTGCACCTGGTCCTTTAACATAAACTTCAACTGTTTTTAAACCATGTTCCATTGCTGCTTTAGCCGCTGTTTCAGCTGCTGATTGCGAAGCAAATGGTGTGCTTTTTCTTGAACCTTTAAAACCAAGTCCACCTGAACTTGCCCAAGAAATTGCATTACCTTGAACATCTGTAATTGTAACAATCGTATTATTGAAACTAGAGTGAATATGAGCTTGACCTTTTTCAATATTTTTACGCTCTCTTCTCTTTCTAGTTGTAACTTTTTTAACTTGTTTAGCCATTATTATTCACCCTCCTTTACTTCTTCTTATTAGCTACTAGCTTCCTTGGGCCTTTTCTTGTTCTAGCATTTGTTTTTGTTCTTTGACCTCTAACTGGTAAGCCTTTTCTATGTCTTAAGCCTCTGTAACAACCTATTTCCATTAATCTTTTAATGTTTAAAGCTGTTTCTCTTCTTAAGTCGCCTTCTACTTTGTAACCTTTATCTATTACTTCTCTTATTTTTATAACTTCGTCTTCCGTTAAATCTTTTACTCTAGTGTCTGGATTAACTCCAGCTTCTGCTAAAATTTTGTTTGAACTAGTTCTTCCAATACCATAGACATAAGTTAGTCCTATTTCAACTCTCTTTTCTCTAGGTATATCAACTCCTGCTATACGAGCCATTTAAAAAATACACCTCCATTTATTAGTACGCTAGAAATTAGAGGCTAGCTATTTATAAACTCTAATCTCTATATTCTGCTTTGCTAGAAAATTGGTGACGCAACTTTCTAGATATATATAAACACATTGAAGAAACTCTTTCGACAGAGCAGCCGCACTCCAATATGTTTTATACAAAATAATCTCGTAGCTGAGCACAACGTGCTCCATAACACTTTTCTATGGCGCACAGTGTGCGCCGCTACGCATGATAAATTAGCCTTGACGTTGTTTATGCTTAGGGTTTTCGCATATAACTCTTACTACGCCTTTTCTTTTGATAACTTTGCATTTGTCGCAAATCTTCTTCGCTGATGGTCTTACTTTCACTTTCTTTCCCTCCTTAAAATTACCAGTTTTTATATAATCCTCTTTCGAGGTTGCCGCGCTTATTTAGCTCTCCAAATAATACGTCCTCTATTTAAATCATATGGTGATAATTCAAGTTTTACTTTATCTCCTGGCAAAATTCTAATGAAATTCATTCTTAGCTTTCCAGAAATATGAGCATGCAATTTATGTCCATTTTCTAATTCCACTATAAATTCTGCATTAGGCAAAGCCTCGGTAACAGTACCGTCTACTTCAATAATATCTTCTTTAGACATCTTTTACCTCCACTATATATATATGGCTTTTTCCATTTCATGAGTCAACAAGCCATTTTCTAACTCATTTATTATACAAACATTTTATAAAAAAGTCAACTAATAAACATAAAAAATTTGCAAAAAAAATACCGCCAAGCATTTTGGGCGGTATTTTTTTTGCAACAATTTTTTATTTCTGCATATTATCCAAAAAATTCAGGTAATTCTTGTGATTGTGAAATATCCTCTTTATCTTTTTGTTTTTCCTGCTCTTTCGCTTTCATCTTTTCATGTTCTGACTGAGTAAAGTAACGAATGGTATCAGGAGTTTCGAAGACATAAAGGTCAGCTTCATCGAAAATCTCTTTGTTATTGGTACTTTTGGCTTTATCTAATATTCGATTAGAAATCCATACTGCTTTTTCTTTCTTTTCTTTATCCTGTTCTCTTACCACAGACACTCCAATACCATGTTTTAATGTTTTTGTAATATAGGCGAATTCTTCATATTTAGCAAGAACTTCTTCTCCATTCATCCCAAGTTGTTCTATTCTCTGCTTCTCAGTATCATTTTCTATAGCCCTCGTTTGTTCCTCCACTACTTCTTTAGCTTCTTCTATTTCTCGTCTAAGATCTTCAAATTGGTAATAAAAGCCATCATTCATATTCATTGCTCTTTGTCTATATTTATTAACAATACTAGCCACCATTTCCGATAGTCCTGTATCTTTCATACTTTTTTCAATTTTTTCAACGGCATCATATAAATCTTCTTCTACATTTCTCATAAATGCAGAAGTCTCTTCATAAGAAAAACTGCTCTTATTTTTTATTTCTGACACAATATTTTGTTTGTCTTCTTTACTATCTCCATATTCCAATTGTGAATCATCAATTTGTTGTTCCATTATTCTAGTTTGTCTTTCTCTCGTATCGTATCTTTCCCTTGAATCTCTTTCATAACGATTTAGTCTTTCTAATACTGCTTCTCTAATTCCCTCTACTCTTTTTGTTCCAACAATTTGGGCTAATTTGTCAAAGAAGTATTCGCTTTCAATTCCTGTAATGCCATTTCTTAATTCTTCTAGCATTTTTCCTTCCAGTGTTTGTTCATATTGGGAATCAGGTTCCATGTCATATATTTCTTCCATATTGATAATTCCACTAATATCTACTCCCATAGTTGAAAACGTAGAAAGTTGTTTTGCCTTTTCAGAAAAGCTTTTTTTACTCAAAAAAATCACCCTCATTTGTATAAATTTATATATTTCTTTAAATCATGCACAAAAAGGAAAAACTACTAATCCAACTTTGTTAGAATTTCTGCCCCGGTTTCTGTTATAACAATTGTATTTTCATAATGTGCCGACAATCCACCATCCGCTGTTACTATCGTCCATCCATCATCTAGTTCATCCACATGATAAGTACCTTCGTTTATCATGGGTTCTACAGCAATTGTCATACCAGCTTCTAATCGTGGTCCTCTGCCAGGCTTACCATAGTTAGGTACTCCTGGATCTTCATGCATTTCTGTACCTATTCCATGCCCTTGAAATTCTCTAACAACTGAAAAGCCATTACGTTCAACACATTCTTGAATTGCACTAGATATATCCGATATTCTATTACCTGGTTTTGCTTTTTTTAATCCAGCATAAAAACTTTCTTCTGCTACTCTCACTAATTTTTCAGCAACTTTGCTTCCATTACCAACCACATAGCATCTCGTTGCATCTCCAAAGTATCCGTTTTTATCGCAAACCAAATCAACACATACAATATCTCCATCTTGTAGTTTTCTAGAACTTGGTATTCCATGAATTACCTCATCATTTACTGATATGCAACTTGCTGCTGGAAATGGGTTTCTTGAGCCCTTTGGATATCCTTTACAAGATGGATTAGCTCCATTATCTTTAAATACTTTTTCAACTATATCATCTAGTTCTTTTGTTGTAACACCAACTCTAATTGCTTTAGAAACTTCTTCGTGAGCTAGCGCAACAATCCTTGAAGCTTCGCGCATTTTTTCAATTTCTTTTTTTGATTTTATTGTAATCATAATTTCATCTCTTTCTTTTTTAGATGCACTCTACTATGTACGCCATTACAATACTGCTTTTACAAGTGCTACTGTATCTTCAAACTTTTCTTGTCCAATAACAGTTGCTAAAATTCCCTTTTCCGTATAATACTTAATAAGTGGCTCTGTTTGTTCGTGATAAACATGAAGTCTATTCCTTACAGTTTCCTCATTGTCATCTTTTCTAGTAAATAATTTGCTTCCACATTTATCGCATACTCCATCAACTTTTGGAGGATTGTAAACCAAATGATAAATCTCTTTGCATTCTGGATTTTCACATGTTCTTCTATTAATTGCTCTTACCATTATTTCTTCATCTGGAACATGCAAGTTAATTACTTTATCTATGCTTATTCCTTTCTCATTTAAGTATTCATCAAGTGCTTCTGCTTGTGAAAGTGTTCTTGGAAAGCCATCTAATAAAAATCCTCTTTCCTTACAATCATTTTCTTCTAATCTATTTTTTAATAAATCAATTACCAATTCATCTGGAACTAATTCACCTTTGTCAATAAAACTTTTTGCCTTAATACCAAGCTTGGTCTCCTCTGCTATATTTTTTCTTAAAATATCACCTGTTGAAATGTGTGGAACATTGTAATCTTCCTTAATCCATTTGCATTGTGAACCTTTACCGCTTCCTGGTGCTCCAAGTATTATTAATCTTATCATAATTTACCTCCCATATTTCCTTTTTTTCTACTGCTTTATTATACCAATTTTACCGTAATATTGCAATAAAAAAAATGGAAATCTAGCAATCAAAGATTGCTGATTTCCATATGTGAAGCTTTGCTTCACTGTTTAATGATATTTTTCTTGAATAATAGGAAAGAATTTATGTAATAATTTTTGCTTGTATCGCTTGCTACTCGCAAGCTACAAACAAAAATTTCTATAACTTTCCTATTGTATAAAAAAGTAAGCTACACTTCGTTTTTCTCTTTCATAAAAATGTCATGCTCTTCATGAATTATTTAATTGCATATTTATCATAAATCAACTTTGCTCTATTAAGTACATCTCCAATAAACTCTTCTTTTACATCAATATTTTCTTCATATGCCTCTACCACACTGATACCTGCTCCATTATTAAAATAATATTTACATGAGCCACCAACAGTTGTTGAAACACTTTCATATAAAATTAAATTTCCATTTTCATCGTAATAATAAACCATGTTTTCAATAAAGTCTGTATCTGGAATTATCTCAATAAAATTTGGTTTTACATTAATGGTAACGGATAGTTCATTGATTTTAAAATATTTCATAAAATCTTTTGCTAAATCACTAACCAAATCTATCGAAAGATTTTCACGGAAATTATTGATTTCTGCTTCCCCACTGACTATCATCTGAACTTGTTCGTCTATTTTTTTGATTTTCTCTTCTTTTGAAACGAATGATCCATTATCCCCCGAGTCTTCTTTTAAAGATTCATTTTGTTCTCCTGATTTTATATCTATTATTTCTCCAATAATCTCGCCGGAATTTTCTTCTATCATTACTTCACTAGCTACATCATTATCTAATGTCTCATCCTCTACTTTTGTTCCATTCATTAGTAAAAAACCACATGTAAAACCAATTACTGCAACCACTAAAATTGTTATAATAAGTTTCATAAAAGATTTCATAAAAATCAGCTCCTATTTCTTTATAAATATTTTTTTAATTTTAAGCCATAATCTGAAAATGAAAGATTTTTCTTTAACTTTAACTGGCAAATTTACTGCTTCCTTCTTTGAAATATCATTTAGATTGTTTGGGGTAACATTATTTCTTTGCGGTACTTCTGAAAAATTATCTGATTCATTTCCATTTGATTTAAAAATATGATACTTTTCTTGAAATCGCCTTTCATTTTCCGTCAATGTCTGCATAACTCTATTTTTTTCTTCTTCTGATTGGCACCAATAATTCATTTTCAGAATCGCAAGTATGACACGTGTTTCATATACAACATTTTGATCCTTGATAGACCTATTAGGATTAATCTTTACCTCATAATTATCTAATCTAGCGTCATAAAACATACGTCTAAATTTAAGTGGCACTTTCTCCACATATTCTTTTGGTAAATATTTTAAAATTTCATCAACTTCTGTACATGCTCTTCGCATCACTTTTGTCATTTGTATACCTCCATATATTTCACTATATTATTTTTCACTAGAATGCCAAGTGTTTTGTCAGCCATTCAATTCTTGCTTGTCGTAATTTTTCATTAATTTTTTGCGTAGATAAATTTTCAAGATTAATTGTATTTCCATTGACTTCTTCAAGCATTTGCCTTCCAAGTTTATGAAACTCAATTTTTTTATTTCTAATTTTATCACAATTTGCAATTATTTCCAAGCCTTCTAGCCCTAATATTGTTTTAGCATTTTTTACAATAAAATCTACCTTTTTAGCAACTCTAATTTCATCAAACATACCTGCTTTCATATGTTCATTAGAGGATGTTAGTCCAACTTTTTCATATTTTCTAGGCATTTTTAATCTTTTGCAAAAAGCTTTAATATAAGTATCGCCCTGCTTTTCATGCTGAAAATGATGCGGAAGCATCTCTTTGGGAGTTGCAATCTTTCCAAAATCGTGTACTAAAGCAGAAAATCGAATTAATTCATCATTACTTTCTAGCGCACATCTATCTACTACTTCCATAGTGTGGTTATAAACATCCCCTTCTGGTTGATACTTTAATGGTTGGGAAATTCCAATCATTTCAAATATTTCTTTAAAATGTATATCTAAGCAATTGCACTGTCTTAAAACCTTAAAAAAAATAGAGGGAGTCTTTGAAAGTAATGCTTTTCTAAATTCTATAAAAACTCTTTCAGCAGATAAACTGGATAATTCGTTTTTTAAAGAGCTCATTAATGAGAGTGTTCCATCATCAACCTCAAAATTTAGTTGTGCAGCGAAACGAGCAACTCTATATACCCTTAACGGATCTTCTATAAATGCTTCACTAGTTGCACGAAGAATTCTATTTTTAATATCTTCCTTTCCACAAAAAGGATCTATTTCTTCACCTGTTAAAACATCTATCGCAATGCTATTAACCGTGATATCTCTTCTAATTAAATCATCTTCAATCCTTAGGGATTTATCCGTTTCAACAATAAATCCATTATGTCCTTCTCTTATTTTTCTTTCTTTCCTTGCAAGAGCAATTTCTATTCCTTCTACATCAAAAACAGGGAAATCTTTTCCGCGCAAAAAAGCGCAAGGGAATAAACTTCTAAACTCATTTTCAGATATTCCTGTTATACAATAATCATAATCTTTTGGTTCTATCCCTAAAATAATATCTCTTACTGCTCCTCCCACTAAGTACATTCGACCTTTATGTTTTGCAATCAAATTTGCAATTTCTTTCACATCCATTGAAATTCACACTCTTTCACTATGATATCCCTAGTGTTTATATTCTTCTATTCATTCCTGGCAATAATTCTTCCTCTTTTTCCTCTACTACTTCCTCTTCTATTCCATTCTCCAATGCGTCTCTTAATTGCAATGTCACACTTGCAATTTCTGCATTTTTTCTCATTGTATCATCTATCATTTCATTATTATCAATGCTACTAGTAAGAACATTTTTTCCAGTGGTATTATCATCATGCACTGTTTCGTCATCACGTATTTCTCCTGTTAATTGTTCTTCAAATTCATCTGATATATCTTCTATTAGCTGTTGAGAAGAATCAGAAATTATCTCATTATTTTCCTCTCCTATTTGTTCTTCATTTGATTCCTGTATTATTTCTTCCGCTACATCTTGTATTGGATCATATGGCACACCAGCCTCATTCTCTTCATTCAATTCCTCATTAGTCATAGCATCTTGTGCTTTTTCATGAGCAGTCTCAAGCTTTTCTACTATACCACTTATTTCTTCTTCTTTTAGCATTCCTTTTTCAGCTAATTGTAAAGCTTCTTTTGCAGTAACTACTATGGTTGTATTTTTAGAAAATTCAGATGACACATGTTTCTTTATCGCATCAATATCTTTCTGCTTTGTATCACTTTGTTTTTCATCAACTTCAGCCACTTCATTTTCAGCATTAGGTATTGTATCTTCCTCATTTTGAAACAATACATAAGCCTGATCCAAATCTAATTCCGTTGGCAAATCATTTTCGTACTTGACTATTACTTTTTGAAATTCTTCTTTCGAATTTCTTAATTTATACCAATCATCCGGTTTATACTGAAAAAAATCTTCTGCAAGTCCTGGACTTTTTACTATCGTCACGGAGTCAGATATTTTTTCCATAAATTCTTCTCTTGTCATTTCTTTGCCTGCCATTGAACTTCTACTTCCATCATACGGAAGAACCACCACACCTGAAACTACTTCCCAATTATTAAACGTTTTCATTTCTCCATTTACAGTATTCATTTCCTCAGACAAATCACTTTGACTATCTACTTTTTGTTGAGCAAGTTCTTCTTCTTGTTTTTTCCTCTCCTCTTCATTTTCTTGAGCTTGTTCAAAATCGGCACCCGAATTTTGAGCTGTTTCAATAAGCATCTCTTCTAACGCTTGCTCTAATTCTTCTTTTTCATCTTCTAGTTTTGCAATGCTAGCAAAATCAACAAATCCATCATTCGCTTGCCTTAATAATTCTATTTCTTTATCAATATTTTTAATTTTATCCTCAATTTCTTCTCTTGAGGTTGCTCTATCCATCACCCTTTTCCTCCTTTGTTTTCTATATTTTTTATTATATCATTTTGCGTTTTTTAGAGCAATAAAAAAACACCCTATTTAAAATAGAGTGTTTTTTATATTAATCTAAAAATCCTTTATAATGTCTTGTTAACATCTGAGATTCAAGTTGTTTAATAGATTCAAGCGCTACACCAACCACAATTAGGATTGCTGTTCCTCCAAAAGAAATCTTTAAGCCAGCAAATGATGTAAGTATTGGTAGTACTGCAATAATTGCTAGGAATATTGCACCAAACAATGTAATATTATTTAAAATTGAATCCAAATACTCTTTCGTAGGCTTTCCAGCTCTAACACCTGGAATGAAGCCACCACTTTTTCTAAGATTTTCAGATACTTCATACGTATTGAATGCCATTGCAACTGTATAGAAGAATGTGAATGCTACTATCAATGCAAGATAAATTACTATATGAATTAATCCAAATGTCCACATTTCACTAGCTGCTGCACTTGACCAATCAATCGATGTAAATGCAAATACTTTATATAATCCAGCCCAAAAACCTGTGCCATTAGCAATATCACTATTTATTAATTGCATAATCATAGCAGGGAATTGCATAAATGACATTGCAAAGATTACTGGCATAACACTAGCCATGTTAAGTTTCATTGGAATATATGTGCTTTGTCCACCATACATCTTTCTGCCAACAACTCTCTTTGCATATTGAACACTTACTCTTCTTTCTGCTTCAGTTACCCATACAACACCAGCAACTAGTATAATTGCTCCAATTACAACTGCTATTGCTGTAATTAAGCCACCAACACTAAATGCACCATCAACAATAATCAAGCTCCATAAATATCTAACTGTTGAAGGTAATCCTGAAACGATACCTGCAAAAATTAGAAGCGAAATACCATTGCCTATTCCTCTGCTTGAAATTTGTTCACCAATCCACATTAAAAGTGAAGAACCTGCAGTTAATGATAAAATAAATAAGAATGATGACCAACCGCTTGATAAGAAAACTCCTTGTCCTCTATATGTCAAATATAGAGCAAATGCTTCAACTGCAGCAAGTATTACTGCTGTGTATCTTGTATATGCAGATATTTTCTTTCTACCATTTTCACCATCTTTAGAAATGTTTTCTAAAGCAGGTATTGCAAATGTTAATAGTTGTATAATAATTGATGCTGTAATATATGGACTAATTGACATAGCAAATATTGATAAATTTGAAAATGCTCCACCAGTAATGATGTTAACCGTAGATATTAAACTATTAGTACTTGTAATTTGACTAAGTAAAGTAGCATCTACACCAGGTGCTGTGATGAATGCACCAAATCTAAATATTGCTAAAAGTAATAGTGTGTATAGGATCTTTTTCCTCAATTCAGGAACTCTCCAAGCGTTTACAAATGTTTTAAACACTCTAAATCACCTCTACCTTTCCGCCATTAGCTAGAATTTTAGCCTCAGCGCTTTTCGTTACTCTTGCAGCTTTAACAGTTAGTTTTTTAGTTAATTCACCGTTACCTAAAACTACTATACCATCGTTAACTTTTCTAATTACACCTGCTTCAAGTAAGCTTTGAGCTGTTACTTCTGTGCCATTATCAAGACCTTCAAGCATTGCTAATGTTACTTCTGTATACTCTTTTGCATTTATATTTTTAAATCCTCTCTTAGGAATTCTTCTGAATAAAGGCATTTGACCACCTTCAAAACCAGGTCTTACACCACCGCCTGATCTTGCATTTTGTCCTTTATGACCTTTACCAGCTGTTTTTCCAAGTCCAGATCCAACGCCTCTTCCAATTCTCTTTCTAGATGTTCTAGAACCAACTGCTGGTTTTAACTCATCAAGTTTCATTATATATTGCACCTCCCTTATTTGGTTTAATAATCATATTATAAAATTTCAGAAACTTTTTTGCCTCTTAAATTTGCTACTTGTTCAACAGTTTTTAAACCTTGTAAAGCTTTAATTGTAGCATAAACAGCATTTCTTGGATTGTTTGAGCCAAGATTTTTCGTTCTGATGTTTTTGTAACCAGCAAGTTCTAGTACTGGTCTAACGCTACCTCCTGAAATTAATCCAGTACCTTCAGCAGCTGGTTTTAATAATACTTTACCAGCGCCATAGTGACCGATAATTTCGTGTGGAATTGTTGTGTCAACGATAGCAACTTCTATTAAGTTCTTTTTTGCATCATCAATTGCTTTTTTGATTGCATCTGGAACTTCAGCAGCTTTACCGTTACCAACACCAACATGACCTTGTTCGTCGCCAACAACAACTAGAGCGCTGAATCTAAAAGTTCTACCACCTTTAACAACTTTAGCAACTCTATTAATTGTAACAACTTTCTCTTTAAGATCTAGTGTTTGTGCATCTATCATTTTATTTGCTCCTTTCAAAAATTTTAAAATTCTAATCCAGCGCTTCTTGCAGCTTCTGCTAAAGCTTTTACTTTTCCGTGATATATGTAGCCACCTCTATCAAAAACAACTGTTTTAATGCCTGCTTTGATAGCTCTCTTAGCAACTAAATCACCAACCTCTTTAGCAGCTTCAATGTTACTTGCTTTTGTTTTTACTTCTTTATCTAACGTAGAAGCAGCAACTAAAGTTTTTGCAGCAACATCATCTATGATTTGGGCATAAATACCTTTATTACTTCTAAAAACGCATAGTCTTGGGCATTCTGCACTGCCACTAATTTTAGTACGAACTCTTTTATGTCTAATTTCTCTTCCAACACTTCTAGGTTCTTTTTTAATCATTGTAACTATTCTCCTTTCCAACTGAAAGTTTCCGACTCTCAATTACTTTTTTGCATGAAGAACTGTGTATTCACCGCTACGGCTGTTTCATGCGTAGCGGAGCACAGTGTGCTCCAATTCAATTTTCTCATAGTGAACGATGTTCTCCGCTATGAATTATTTCTTACCTAATTTTCCTTCTTTTCTAATGATTCTCTCACCAACATATTTAATACCTTTACCTTTATATGGTTCTGGAGGTCTTACTTTTCTAATTTCAGCAGCTAATTGTCCAACTGCTTCTTTATCAGGTCCAGTTACAATAATACTGTTTTGAGAAGGAGCTTCGATTTTTGTTTCGCCTCTATCTTCAAACTCAACTGTATGAGAAAATCCCATATTCATTACTAGTTTATTTCCTTGTTTTTGTACTCTATAACCAACACCATTAACTTCAAGTTCTTTCTTAAAGCCCTCTGTAACACCAATAACCATGTTGTTAACCAAAGTTCTTGTTAAACCTTGAAGAGCATCATCATTTTCATCATGCTTTTCAATTGTAATAGTACCAGCATCTTGATTAACTTTCATAGCATTGTGAAGTTTTCTTGTTAAAGTTCCTTTAGGTCCTTTTACCGTAATAACGTTTTCGTCATCTACTTTTACTTCTACACCAGCTGGAATAGTTATAGGTTTCTTTCCTATTCTTGACATTTTATTTCTCCTTTCTTATCAGAATCTCTTTGTTTAGAAATTAGAAGTTAGAGATTAGAGCTCTCTTTTTCCAATTTCGTAATTTCATTTTATTTTGAGGTACTAAAGGTCTAATCTCTAACCTCTATCGTCTAATTTCTAGACTACCAAACAAAAGCTAATACCTCTCCACCAATGCCTTCTTGTCTTGCTTTCTTATCTATCATAATTCCCTTTGATGTAGAAATTAATGCTATTCCAAGTCCACCAAGAACTTTTGGTAACTCGTCTTTTGTAGCATAAACTCTAAGACCTGGTTTACTAATTCTCTTTAATCCTGCAATAACTTTTTGTTTATTTACATATTTTAAAGAAATTCTAATTGTTCCTTGAACACCATCTTCTATTTCTTCATAACCTTTGATATATCCTTCTTCGAACAAAATTTCAGCAATTGATTTCTTTAATTTTGAAGCTGGTACATCAACTGTTTCATGTCTTTGTGCATTTGCATTTCTAATTCTTGTAAGCATATCTGCTATTGGATCAGTAATGTTCATTTACTTTACTCCTTTCGTTCTAGATTTGAATAAACTACGAATTGATATATACAATGTTCGTAGGTGAGCACATTGTGCTCCATCATGTTTTATTTTGCTGTGGAGCACACTGTGCTCCGCTACAATTTTTGGTTCAATTACCAACTTGCTTTTTTAACACCTGGTATTTGGCCTTTATGAGCTAACTCCCTGAAACAAATTCTGCAAATTCCAAACTTACGAATGTATGCATGTGGTCTTCCGCAGATTTTGCATCTGTTATAATATCTTGTTGCATATTTTGGAGTCAATTTTTGTTTTGCTATCATTGATTTCTTTGCCATGATTTTCCTCCTTTACTTTGAAAATGGCATGCCAAGAAGTTCTAATAGTGCTTTTGCTTCTTCGTCTGTCTTAGCTGTTGTAACAAATATAATATCCATACCTCTGATTTTATCAATTTTATCATATTCAATCTCAGGGAATATTAATTGTTCTTTCACACCCATAGAATAATTTCCTCTTCCATCAAAAGAATTTGGAGATAATCCTCTAAAATCTCTTACTCTTGGAAGTGCAACATTAAATAATCTTTCAGCAAAATCATACATCTTAGTTGATCTTAATGTTACTTTGCAACCAATTTCCATACCTTCTCTAATTTTGAAACCAGCGATTGATTTCTTAGCTTTTGTAGGAACAACTTTTTGTCCTGTGATGATTTCCAAATCTCTCATAGCATTTTCTAAAGCTTTTGCATTATCTTTTACATCACTTACACCCATGTTAATAACGATTTTTTCAAGCTTTGGAACTTGCATTACTGATTTATAATTGAATTTTTTCATCATACTTGGAACAACTTCATTTTTATATAATTCTCTTAAATTTGACATTTATGATTACCTCCTTTCCTATTTAATTTCCTCTCCACATTTGCTACAAACTCTAACTTTTGTACCATCTTTCTTTATTTGAACTTTCGTTCTAACACCTTTACCACATTTTGAGCAGAATACATTTGCTTTGCAAGCATTGATTGCAACCTCAGCTTTTACAATTCCGCCTGCTTCTCCAGCTCTTTTAGGTTTAGTGTGTTTTGTTCTAACATTTACACCTTCTACAACTACTTTTGAATCTTTTGGTAATACTTGAAGAACTTTACCCTTTTTACCTTTATCGGCACCAGAGTTAATCATTACTGTATCACCTTTTTTGATGTGTAGATTATTCATTTATTTTACACCTACCTTTTCTCTTTTCTATATAACAAGAATATTTATCATATTCTTATAAAACTTCTGGAGCCAAAGAGACGATTTTCATGTACTCTTTATCTCTTAATTCTCTCGCAACAGGTCCAAATATACGAGTACCTCTTGGAGTTTTGTCTTCCTTTATAATAACGGCTGCATTTTCATCAAATCTGATATGTGATCCATCAGGTCTATGAATACCTTTTTTACTTCTAACGATAACAGCCTTAACAACGTCACCTTTTTTTACCATACCTGCAGGAGCAGCGCTTTTAACAGAGGCAACGATAACATCACCAATGTTGGCAAATTTTCTATAAGAACCACCAAGGCATCTGATACACATTAACTCTTTAGCACCTGTATTGTCGGCAACTTTTAATATTGTTTGTTGTTGTATCATTTTAGTTTCTCCTTTCAATTGAGAAGCAAGAATAGCATCATATTCACTATCTCATTACACTACTCAATAAATTTTTTATTTTCTATGGAGCACGCTGTGCTCCGCTACATTATTTGTTAAGCAAAATTCTTTAACACAATTAAAACTTTATTTCCACGAACGCATCAAAAATGGTGCATTGCAATATCGTTCTTGCATTCCTAAAAGCGAAGCAAAATCGTTAGATTGCGGAATTTTGGATTGGCTGAGGCGCGGAGGCGTACATAGGTACGTTGAGCACCGAAGCCATGACAAACATTTCGCAAGATGATGATTTTCATTCGCTTCCCAAAACATTATTTTGCTTTCTCAACGATACTTTCCACTCTCCATCTCTTATCCTTCGATAGAGGTCTCGTCTCCATAACTCTAACTGTATCGCCAATTCCACATTCATTGTTTTCGTCATGTGCTTTAACTTTTAAAGTTCTTTTCATCATTTTACCATACAATGGATGTTTTACTCTTGTTTCAACAGCAACAACTACTGTCTTGTCCATTTTGTCACTTATTACTTTTCCAGTTCTTGTTTTTCTAAGTGCTCTTTCTGACATTTTCCTTTTCTCCTTTCTTCAGGAATCAATTAATTCTTGTATTGATGGAGCACATTGTCCCGTGTATGCTGACACCATAATCGGCACAGCCTCAACGGTCTCATATATGCTCCGCTACGAAGCCACTTTACTATTTCGTAGCGTCGAACAGTGTTCACCATCATTTTTTTATTCAGCTGAAGCTTCAGCAATTTCTCTTTCTCTTAAGATTGTTTTAATTTTTGCGATGTCTCTTTTTGTATTTCTGATTTTCATCGGATTATCTAGTCCATTTGTAGCTAATTGAAATCTTAATTTAAATAATTCAGATTTTAATTCGCTTAATTCTTTTTCTAAATCCGATGAAGACTTTTCTCTAATTTCTTTAACCTTCATCGTCTTCACCACCTTCGTTATTAGTAGCAGCAATGAATTTAACTTTAATTGGAAGTTTATGACTTGCAAGTCTGAATGCTTCTCTAGCAATTTCTTCTGTAACGCCTTCCATTTCAAATAAAACTCTACCTGGTTTAACAACTGCTACATAGTATTCTACACTACCTTTTCCGCTACCCATACGAGTTTCAGCAGGCTTTTTAGTGATTGGCTTGTCTGGGAATATTTTAATCCAAACTTTACCACCTCTTTTAATGAAACGAGTCATGGCAATTCTGGCTGCTTCAATTTGATTTGAAGTAATCCAACCAGCTTCTAATGCTTGAAGTCCATATTGTCCATATGTGATTTCAGTTCCTCTTGTAGCCTTACCTCTATTTCTACCTTTTTGCATTTTTCTAAATTTAGTTCTTTTTGGCATTAATGGCATTATTTTCTACCTCCTTCTACGTTTTTAGTAGGAAGTACCTCACCTTTATAAATCCAAACCTTAATACCGATTTTTCCATATGTTGTATCTGCTTCTGCAAATCCATAATCAATATCAGCTCTTAATGTTTGTAGTGGAATTGTACCCTCTCTATAAAATTCGCTTCTAGCGATTTCAGCTCCACCAAGTCTACCTGAGCAAGCTGTTTTAATACCTTTAGCTCCAGCTTTCATTGCTTTAGCCATACATTGTTTCATTGCTTTTCTATAAGAAATTCTTCTTTCCAATTGAGAAGCAATGTTTTCTGCAACTAATTGTGCATCAATATCAGTATTCTTAACTTCTGTAATATTAATGTTTACGTCTTTTTTAATTTTCTTAGCAAGATCAGCTCTTACTTTATTAATGTTTTCACCATTTTTTCCAAGTGCAATACCTGGTTTTGCAGTGTTAACATTTACTCTAATCATATTTGCTTTTCTTTCAATTTCAATTCTTGAAATTCCAGCAACATATAATTTGTTTTTAATAAATTCTCTTATTTTATAATCTTCAACTAGATTATCAGCAAAATCTTTTTTGCTTGCATACCATCTAGAATCCCAATCTTTAATAATACCAACTCTTAATCCATGAGGATCCATTTTTTGTCCCATTTTTTACTTCCTCCTTTCTCTTATTCTCTTTCTTTTAATACAACTTCAATGTGTGAAGTTCTTTTTCTAATTCTATTCGCTCTACCTTGTGTAGCAGCTCTTATTCTCTTCATTGTTGGACCTTGATTTGCATAAATTTCAGCAACATATAATTTGCTTCTATCCATGCTAAAATTGTTTTCAGCATTAGCAATTGCTGATTTTAAAACTTTTTCAACAAGTGGAGATGCTGCTTTAGGTGTAAATTTTAATATAGCTAGTGCCTCTTGAACATCTTTGCCTCTAATTAAATCGATAACAATTTTAACTTTCATGGCTGATATTCTAGCATATTTATAACTCGCTCTTGCTTCCATGTCGCGATTCTCCTTCCATCTTCATTAATTTTATTTCTTTTTCGTTGTTTTATCTCCAGCGTGACCTTTAAAAGTTCTTGTTGGAGCAAATTCACCTAATTTATGACCTATCATTTCGTCAGATATATATATTGGAACATGTTTTCTTCCATCATGTACCGCGATTGTATGTCCAACCATTTGAGGGAATATTGTAGAAGCTCTTGACCAAGTTTTTAAAACATCTTTTTTATTCTCTTCGTTCATTTTTTCTATTCTAGCAAGTAATTTAGCATCTACATATGGACCTTTTTTAATTGATCTAGCCATTTAACTTTTCCTCCTTCTATTTAGAATTTCTTCTCTTAACGATAAACTTGTTACTAGCTTTTTTCTTATTTCTAGTCTTATATCCAAGAGCTGGTTTACCCCAAGGAGTAACAGGTCCTGGTCTACCAACTGGTGATTTACCTTCACCACCACCATGAGGGTGATCATTAGGATTCATTACAGAACCTCTAACTTCTGGTCTATGACCTAACCATCTGCTCTTACCTGCTTTACCAAGTTTAATGTTTTCATGATCAGAGTTACCTACTTCACCAATAACAGCTCTGCAGTTAACACTTACAAGTCTCATTTCTCCAGAAGGAAGTCTTACGTGAGCGTATTTATCCTCTCTAGCCATAAGTTGAGCACTATTACCAGCACTTCTTACCATTTGAGCACCTTTACCAGGTTTTAATTCAATACAGTAAATTAATGTACCAACAGGAATATTGCTAATTGGTAAGCAGTTACCTGGTTTAATATCGGCATTTGGTCCTGACATAACTTTGTCATTAACTTTTAGTCCTTTAGGTGCTATTATATATGCTTTTTCTCCATCTTCATATTGAAGTAAAGCAATATTTGCACTTCTATTTGGATCATATTCAATAGCAACAACTGTTGCTGGAACATCATCTTTTCTTCTTTTAAAATCTATAATTCTATATTTTCTTCTAGATCCACCACCTTGATGTCTAACTGTGATTCTACCATATGAATTTCTACCTGCATGTTTCTTTAAACTTGTTGTCAATGATCTTTCAGGTTTGTTTTTTGTAATTTCTTCAAAAGTAGATACAGACATATTTCTTCTTGATGGTGTGGTTGGTTGATATTGTTTAATACCCATTTTTATTATCTCCTTTTAATTTATTTTGTTTTTGGCTAACTTTGCAGATTCTTGTTATTGGGTTGTATAACAATCATCTCTACATTTTAGCTTAATTCGTAGTAGCGAACTGTGTTCGCCAAGGAGCACATAGTGCTCCTCTACGAATAAATTCGCTTCTTAAGCACCAAACTCCTCGATAGAAGTCTTATATTTTTTCGCAGAAATTGTCTTTTCTTTTCCGCCTTTTTCTAAATATTTCATATCAGAAGGATTTGTATCTATTGTAACAATAGCTTTTTTCCAATCTGATGTCGTTCCACTATGAACACCTTGTCTCTTTGGTTTTCCTTTCACATTGATAGTTGAAACATTTACAACTTTAACGCCGAATAGTTTTTCAACTGCATTTCTAATATCAATTTTAGTAGCTTTTTTAGCAACTTTGAATGTGTACTTTCCTTCGTTCATAGCATAATTACTTTTTTCAGTAATGATAGGTTTGATTATGATATCTTCAGCAACCATTATGCGTACACCTCCTCAATTTTAGCTACAGCATCTTTAGTTACAACTAATGTGTCATATTTTAAGATGTCATAAGTATTAATTGTATTTACTAAAGCAGTTTTAACATTTGGAATGTTTCTAGCTGAAGCTTCAACATTTATATTTTTATCTGAAATAACAACTAGAGCTTTTGAAACTTTAATATTTTCTAGAACTTTAGCCATATTTTTGGTTTTAATTTCATCAAAGTTTAATGAATCTAAAACAACAATGCTGTTTTCATTAACTTTTGATGTTAAAGCAGATTTAAGAGCAAGTCTCTTAACTTTCTTATTTAATGTATATTTGAATGATCTTGGTTTTGGTCCTAATGCTATACCACCTTTAATCCATTGTGGAGCTCTAATGCTACCTTGTCTAGCACGACCTGTACCTTTTTGTTTCCAAGGTTTCTTTCCGCCGCCTCTAA
This sequence comes from Clostridia bacterium, assembly GCA_017469465.1. Lineage (GTDB taxonomy): Bacteria > Bacillota > Clostridia > TANB77 > UBA1234 > UBA1234. The sequence continues at coordinate 81,529 of JAFUGH010000018.1, forward strand.
CTTCGCTACGAGTTTTAGTAGATGCAGTACCTTGTCTTTGATTAGCTAAATAATTAAGAACTACATCATGCATAACACTTTCATTTACTTCAACAGCAAAAATGCTATCTGCAAGTTCTATATCGCCAACCTTTTTACCTTCCATGTTTAATAATTCAACTTTAGGCATTTACTTTTCCTCCTTCCATTATTTAGCGCTCTTAGCTACAGCAGTTCTAGCAGCATCTTTAATTCTTACTAAAGATTTCTTATATCCTGGAACAGAACCTTTAATTAAGATAACGTTCTTATCCATATCAACTTTCACTACTTGTAGGTTTTGAACTGTAATAGTTTCTTTACCTGTTTGTCCTGGTAATTTCTTACCTGGGAATACTCTTCCTGGAGAAGATGTAGGTCCCATAGAACCTGGTCTTCTATGATACATACTACCATGTCCTTTTGGTCCAATGTGTTGACCATGTCTCTTAATAACACCTTGGAAACCTTTTCCTTTAGAAGTTCCTTGAACATCAACTAATTCTCCAGCTTCAAAAATATCAGCTTTAATTTCATCTCCAACATTATAAGAATCAATATTATCAATTCTTAACTCTTTAATATATTTTTTGTAAGCAATTCCTGCTTTATCAAATATACCTTTCATTGGTTTATTTACATGTTTTTCTTTTACTTCTCCTGTAGCAACTTGGATTGCATTGTATCCATCTGTTTCAACTGTTTTCTTTGCGATAACAACGCAAGGCTCAACTTCTACAACTGTAACTGGAATAACTAAACCGTTTTCATCAAAAATTTGTGTCATTCCTAATTTTTTACCGTAAATTCCTTTTTTCATTTTTAAAATACCTCCTTGGTTATTGGTTCTTTTTTGTAGCAACGAACATACATGATACTGTTTGAATAAGAGTGAAATACAGTATCAACATACACAGTAACGTTCGCCATGTTATGCTCCCTTTAAGAACATGACCTCAATTCCTATACTGCTATTTTAGAAAATCATCTATGGTAAACACTGTTCACCATTACGATTGTTTCAAATCGTTATCGTATCATACATATATTGTATAGACATTATTCATCGATTTTCATTTCAGCTTCAACACCAGCAGGTAATTCAACTTTCATAAGAGCTTCTGCTGTTTTAGCTGTAGGATAAAGAATGTCAATAACTCTCTTATGTGTTCTTAATTCAAATTGTTCTCTTGAATCTTTGTACTTATGTGGTGATCTAATAACTGTTACGACTTCTTTTCTTGTAGGTAGTGGAATTGGACCTGAAACGCTTGCACCCGTACGTTTAGCCGTATCTACTATTTTTTGAGCAGACTGATCTAAGATCGCATGATCGAAAGCTTTTAGTCTAATTCTAATTCTTTCCTTTCCTACTTCTGTTGTTGTTTTCTTTGCTTTTGGCATTTGGTTTCCCTCCTAAATATTAAATATTTGTGCCGACAAAGCATACACGCACCCGGGTGTTTCATTTTTACCCTTAATTAAACCCAAGCGTAACGCCTGGGGAAAGTGCATTTTCTTACCCTTGTCGCCCGATTTGAAATCAGACATACTCCGCAAGAGTTCCCTGCCACTGTGGGCAGCCACATCTTGCATCAACGCATAATCACATCGTTCATTATTATACACGCCTTTTCCGTAAGATGCAAGAGTTTTTTTGAATATTTTTTATTTTTATGTAAAATATTTCATTTCTTCTATTACATGCTTTCTATCTTCTGATTTAAAAATGGAAGTACCTGCTACAATTACGTTAGCACCAGTGGCCTTTACTTCTTTAATATTCTTTAAATTAATACCACCATCCACTTCAATATCCAACTTTGGTTCTAGTCGTTTAAGCTCTTTTACTTTTTTTAAACAATCTTCAATCATTACTTGTCCTCCAAAGCCTGGTTCTACCGTCATTACTAAGACCATATCAAGGCTTGAAAAAAATGGAAGAAGGTCTTTTATTGGTGTATTTGGTTTTATCGCTATACTCGCCTTCATTCCGTATTGATGTAGCCTATCTATCAGTTGATGGGCAGTATTTGTTGTTACTGCTTCAATATGAAATGAAATAATATCACTAGAATGCTGATGCGTATCATGTAGCTTTGCAATGTCAGGAATATTATGCAATAACATGTATTTTGAAAAAATTTCATCTATCCATTCTTTAGGATTATCTACCATTAAGTGTGTATCAATTGGTAAATTTGTTGCTTTTTTTGCCTTTTGATACATTTCAAGACCTTTGGTTTCATTTGCAACGAATTTTCCATCCATAATATCCACATGTATCAAATCTGCTCCAGCGTCTACTACGCTTTTGATTTCTTGTTCTAAATTTTCAAAACTAGCTGCTAAAATGGAAGGGGCAATCTTTACCATTTCTTTTCCTCCTTCAATTTTTTATATAGCATACAATATCTTTCATATCTGCCTTTATCTATTTTTTTTCTTTCAACTGCTTTCTTTATTCCACAGTTTGCTTCTTTTATATGTGTACAGCTTCTAAATTCACATTTAGATAGCTCTGGAGCAAATTCAATAAAATATTCATCTAAATCTTTATATGATATTCCTTGAACTTCATAAGAAGAAAAACCAGGTGTATCTGCAATAAAAGTATCTGGCGCAATTTCAAAAAGTTCAACATATTTAGTAGTATGCCTACCTTTCAAAGTTTTTTCTGATATTTCTCCCTCTTCTGAAATTACTTGCTTAAAAATATTATTTGTAAGAGCAGACTTTCCAACGCCAGAGTTTCCTGTAAAAGCCGTAATTTTCCCTTTAAGTAAAACGGCTAATTTATCAATTCCCAATCCATTTTTTGCATCTGTTGTTATCACTTGATATCCTATTTTTTCATATGTATCTATAATTTCATTACAATCATCATTTAAGTCAATTTTGTTTAAGCAAATAAGGATGTCTACTCCATTTTTCTCAGCCATAACTAATTGCTTATCTAAAAGTGTAAAATCTGGTTTAGGATTTTCTGTTGCCATCACCATAATAATCTGATCAACGTTAGCAATAGGTGGTCGAATAAACTCATTTTTTCTTGGAAAAATTTTGTCTATTGACCATTCCTCATTTAGATTAACCAAATCTCCAACCAATGGTTTTAATTTTAAAAACTTAATATTGCCTTTTGCTAGACATTTGAATACCTTTCCATCTTCGGTTTTTACTTTATATAAATTGGGTTCTACTTTCAAAACTCTTCCTAACATTATTTCTCCTCTTCTTATTTTATAGAAAAATGAGTGATAAAAAGTTTTTTATATAATAGAAGTCACTTTGCTCTTCCATATAGTCTCACTTCTCATCACTCACTTCTCACTTTTTATTTTAATACTTGCTCCGAATCTAATTTACCATCAATGTATAATTTTAAATATGCACCTGGTGCATCTGTGACGTATACGCCAATTGTACCATCATTTCTTGTATGCTTGCCTTCATATTCCACTCTTGTTCCTAAAGCAACACTTTCCAATGTAACTTTTACATCAAATTCTTCTCTTTGACCTTTATTTGATAAATTAATATTAATTAATCTTTGCCCTTCATGAGCGTTATTGCTTCCAGTATTTTCAGCTTTATTTGGTGTATTATCTTCCTTTTCTTCTGGCAATTTATTAACCACAATTACAACTGTTGACAATTCTGAAAGAAGTTCATCTGCATTTGGATTTTGACTAATAACGATTCCATCTTGTTTATCAGGATCATTTACTGTTGTAACTTCCGGTAACAATTTTGAGTCTGTAATTTTTTTAGAAGCCTTAGCTTCTGTTTCGCCTATAACATTTGGAACATATATTAACCCTGTTTGAGCGCCTTTACTAATATAAACTGTCACAATAGAACCAGCTGCAACTTCTGTATTTACAGATGGTGTTTGTTCAATGATATCTCCTGAAGGTATATCTTTACTATATTTATACTCAGCTTTATACACTAATCCTCTTTGCTCTATTTCTATTTTAGCAACATCTGCAGTAGAGCTTGTTACATCAGGAACTAAAATAGACTTATTGCCTTTACTTACAGTAACTTGAACTGTTGCACCTTCTTTTAACTCACGACCATCTTTTGGTGATTGACTTTCAATGTAACCTGAAGGATATTTTTCACTTTCAACAGTTGCTGTAATTTCCATGACAAGTTTATTAGATTCTAAAACTTTTTTTGCCTCTTCTTGTTCCATTCCTTCAACTAATGGAACTTTTATTGAAGGTGTTCCACCAAAAATATCTCCTATCACATAATTTCCTAACATAAAAGCAACAACAAATAGAATTATAATAAAGATTAACATTAATATCAGTTTTACAACTGCTTGTTTTTTCGTTATTCCCTTTTTCATTTCATTTTCCTCTTTTTCATTAACTTTTTTCTTAGGATTGCCATCTTTTTTATCTAATCCAACAATAGGTATCTTTTGTGTAGGAAATTCCCCTTCCCTTCTAATTGTAACTACAGCATTTGGAATATCACTAGGGCTTTTTAATATTTTTTCCAAATCGCTATACATTTCATGTGCCGTTTGATATCTATTGGAGATATCCTTAGACATTGCCTTCATAATGATATCATTAACGCCTATTGGAAGTTCTTGATTTAATTCTATTGGTTCAATAGGTTCTTCTTGAATATGCTTCAATGCAACGGAAACAGGTGTATCAGCATCAAACGGAAGCGAGCCAGTAACCATTTCATAAAGCACAACACCCAACGAATATATATCAGATCTTGCATCTGTATAGCCACCTCTAGCATGCTCAGGTGAAAAATAATGCACACTGCCTACGGTATTTCCCATAACATTAATGGTAGAATTTGAAACTGCTTTTGCAATTCCAAAATCAGTTACCTTAGCGATATTATCTTTAGTAATGATAATATTATGCGGTTTTATATCTCTATGTACAATGTGATTTGCATGAGCTTTACTTAATCCTGCTGCAATTTGTGAGGCAATATTCACAGCCTCTCTCCATGGTAATTTTCCATTTTCTTTTATTACTTCTTTTAATGTTTTACCTTCAATTAGCTCCATTACAATATAATGAAAGTTTTCTTCATTTCCAACATCATATACAGAAACAATATTGGAATGTGAAAGACTAGCAGCAGCTTGTGCCTCCACTTGAAATCTTTTTATAAATTCTGTGTCATTTGCAAATTCATCTTTTAAAATTTTTACTGCTACATATCTATTTAATATTTTGTCCTTAGCTTTATATACCGTTGCCATTCCGCCAACGCCTATCTCTTCTAAAATTTCATATCTATTGCCAAGTACTTTTCCCTTTAACTCCATTTTTCAGCCTCCTGATTAATCTTTAGAAATTAAAATTACACTAACATTATCATAACCGCCATTCTCGTTAGCCATATCAATTAATTTCTTACAAGTGTTACTTAAATCGTTCTTTCCATTAACAATAGTATCATAAATTTCATTTGTAGAAACCATATTTGTTAAGCCATCTGTACACATAAGAAGTATATCATCCTTGATAAATCCTTTTACTAAAATATCCGGTTCCAACTTTCTTTCACATCCAACCACTTTCATCAATATATTTTTCTGTGGATGATTTTCAGCTTCTTCTCTAGTAATTGTCCCTTGATCCAATAAAGCTTGGACATACGAATGGTCTTTTGTTAGTTGTCTAATGATATTTTTTCTGATTCTATATATTCGGCTATCGCCAACATGACCAATATATACTCTATTTCGATACAAAATTGCAAGTACAATTGTTGTTCCCATTCCTTTATATTCTTTTTGATTTAAAGATTTATTATAGATAAACTTATTCGCTGCTAATATAGCTTGATAAATTAAATTTTCAATTGTGTAATCATCAAAATTAATATTTTCTACATTAGCATCTATGTAATCCTTTATTACCTCCACTGCTGCGGTACTTGCAACTTCTCCTCCATTTACTCCGCCCATACCATCAGCAATAATAAAGTATTTTAGTTCATTTTTTACTGTCGGTAAATAAATTCTATCTTGATTTTCCTTTCGTGATTTTCCAATATCACTTATACCATAAAATCTCATCATTTATCCCCTCCTGTCGTACTAATTCTATACTATTATATAATTAAATATACTACGTGTCCACAATTTTTATTCTAATTTAATTATGTTCTTGTCACTTATAATTTACTTTACTTGTAGCCTCTGATAGAAACTTATGAAATTATTCAGACTGTTTTTGATCACGCACTAGTTGCCCACATGCAGCACTAATATCAGATCCAAGCTCTCTTCTGACAGTAGCAACTATTCCTCTATCGTTTAAAGTATCTCTAAATGCCAAAATTTTTTCTGTACTGCTTTTTTCATATTTGCCACCTTTAATCTTATTAACAGGAATCAAATTTACATGGCAAAGCATACCTTTTAGTAGACGTGATAAATGTATTGCATCTTCACGACTATCATTTACACCGTCAACTAATGCATATTCAAAAGTTATTCTTCTATTTGTTTTGGCAATGTATTGTTTACAAGCTTCCAGTACTTCTTCAATATTGTACACTTTATTGATAGGCATCATATCTGTTCTAACATTATCGTGACTACTATGAAGAGAAATACATAAATTACATTGAATATTTTCATCTGCAAGCATCTTAATTTTAGGAACTATTCCACAAGTTGATAAGCTAATATGTCTCGCTCCTATATTTAATCCTTTAGGATCATTAATCAATCTGATTGCTTTAATGACATTATCATAATTATCTAAAGGCTCACCAATTCCCATAAAAACGATATTAGAAACAACTTCACCAGATTCTTTTTGAACTTTTAAAATTTGTCCAACAATTTCTCCAGGCGTCATATTTCTTACAAAACCAATTTTTGCAGAAGCACAAAAATTACACCCCATCTTACAACCAATTTGATTAGAAATACATGCAGTATATCCATATTTATACTTCATCAATACGCTCTCAATCGCATGTCCATCATTTAACTGAAATAAATACTTTATGGTACCATCTTTCGATTTTTGAAAATTTATTAAAGTTAGTTGATTTAATATAAAATTATCTTTTAGTTTATTGATTAATTCTTTCGAGATGTCTGTCATTTCGTCAAAAGATTCTATCCCTTTGTAAAGCCACGCATAAATTTGTTTTGCACGGAATTTCTTTTCTCCCATTTTTAATAATAATTCTTCTAATTCTTCATAATATAAGTCACGAATATTAATCATACTCTCATTCCTTTAACTAATCTATATTTTCTCCAGCTCTTTCTAGAACAGCAATATAAAAACCATCTGTATTATTTACATTAGGAAATAACTTAATTTCTTCTATTAATTTAAAATCTGAATGACACTTCAAAAAGTTTTCAATTTGAATATGATTTTCCCTTTGGAAAATCGTGCATGTACTATAAACTAGTTTTCCACCTTTTTTTAAATATTGGCAACAAGTATTCAGAATGTTACTTTGAATTGTGGATAATTCGTCTATATCTTCTGGTTTTCTTGTCCATTTTATGTCAGGCTTTTTACGTATTACGCCAATTCCTGTACAAGGAACATCTAATAATATTTTATCATATTGATTGTCCAATTCACTGTTATAAAGCGTTGCATCATTACATTTCGCACGAATAACGTTAATTCCAAGCTTTTCTGCAACATTCTCCACAAGTTTTACTCTATGTTCATGAATATCCCATGCGTCAATTTCTCCTTTGTTATTCATAAGTGCTGCCAAATATGTGGTTTTACCTCCAGGGCTACTGCATGCATCCAAGATTTTTTCACCAGGTTTTGGGTTCAATTTTAAACAAGCCATTTGTGCAGCCTCATCTTGTACGACAAATAAGCCATTGGAAAAATCATTCATTTTTTTCACTTTAATACTATGTGGTAAATTTCCTGGTTCACATTCATATCCTTTCAATTTAAGAAGTTGGATTAACTCTTCCCTTGATGTTCTAATAAGATTTGCTCTAAGTGTTATTGGTGATTTCATATTATTCGCACTTAAAAGTTCTGTCAAAAATTTTTTATCGTACTCTTTCAATAATTCGTCAACTAACCATAATGGATGTGAAGTGGCTATAGAAATAATTTCATCTTCTAAAACTGGTTTATCTGAAATATAATCCATTAATTTTTCTAATTCATTTTTTTCTATTTTTCTAAGTATTGCATTGGTAAATTTGCTTGAAGCTTCATGTCCATATTTTTTAGCCAACTTCACGCTTTCATTAACTGCTGCACTTTCCGGAATCCTATCTAAAAAAACAATTTGATATATTCCAATTCGAATAATATTTAAAATCCATGGTGAAATTTTTTTAACCCTTATTTTAGAATATCTCTTAATAATCTCGTCTAAAGTAATCTTCCAAGTTAATACTCCATAAACAAGTTCTGACGCTAAACTTTTGTCAATGTCATCAATTTCATTTTTATGAAATTCTTTATCTATTTCAATATTTGAATACCCTTCACCATTTTCAATTTTGTACAATACATTAATGGCTAATTCTCTAGCAGTCATATAGTCTCCTTTCACAAAATTTCCAAAATAGGAAAGCGCACAAATAGGGACAACCATTTTTGTGCACTTTCTTCAAAAGATTTTTCATAATTATTACTCGGAAGTGCACAAAAATGGTTGTCCCTATTTGTGCGCTTGATTACATATCTTTTGGTCTTTGTTCTTTTAAATTAAAATAGTATAAAATTGCATCAACAATTCTTTCACAAGCTTTACCATCTCCATATGGATTCGTTGCTCTACTCATTTTGTTGTACTCGTCTTTATCATTAAGAAGTTTATTAGCTTCTTCTATTATTTTTTCTTTATTAGTCCCAACAACTTTAACAGTACCAGCATAAACAGCTTCTGGTCTTTCTGTTTCACTTCTTAAAACTAAAACTGGTTTTCCAAGTGATGGTGCTTCTTCTTGAATTCCTCCTGAATCGGTAAGTACCATATAAGATTTATTTATTAAGTTATGCGTCGTAATAACATCCAACGGTTCTATTAAATGAACATTTGGTACATTTCCTAATATTTCTCTCGCAACTTCTTGAACAGCAGGATTTAAATGTACCGGATACACAACTTCAACATTTGAATTTTTAGTTGCAATTTCTCTTACTGCATTACAAATGTTTCTCAAAGGTTCTCCTAAATTTTCACGCCTATGAGCAGTCATAAAAATTACTTTTTTACTAAAATCTATTTTTGATAAAATAGCATGTTCAAATTGATAGTTTTTCTTTACTGTTGTGCTTAATGCATCAATAACCGTATTACCCGTAATGTATATTACATCCTCTGGAACTAATTCTTTTAATAAATTATCTTTATTATTTTGAGTTGGTGCAAAATACAAATCTGCTATTTGTGTTACTAATTTTCTATTCATCTCTTCTGGATAAGGCGAATACTTATCATAAGTTCTAAGTCCTGCTTCCACATGTCCTACTTTTACTTTACAATAAAATGCAGCTAGTGAAGCAACAAATGTAGTTGTCGTGTCTCCATGAACTAGTATCATATCTGGCTTTTCATATTCAATTACTCCATATAATCCCTCTAATACACTTGAGGAAATATGCGTAAGCGTTTGTCTATTTCTCATAATGTCTAAATCATAATCAGGGATTACATCAAAAGCCTCCAACACTTGATCAAGCATTTGCCTATGTTGTGCTGTTACGCATACAATTGTATCAATATCCGCATTTTGTTTTAATTTCAAAACTAAAGGACACATTTTGATAGCCTCTGGTCTTGTACCAAAAACTGTCATAATTTTAATTTTTGCTCCTTCCTTAGGGAGCCTTATTTTTTGTACCTTTAAATTTTTCTTTTTCTTATCTACAATCTCTTTTGAGCCAATTACCGAAAGTACAGCCAATATCAGCAATAGTGCAACAGCTTTCCAAATATCACTTTCAATAACTACTACCGCATATATTCCAAGTATTGCCGTCACTGCATATAATATAATAACAACTTGTTTTTGCGTTAAACCTGCATCCATTAATTTATGATGTAAATGTCCTCTATCTGCTTGCATAATAGGTTTGTGATTAATTATTCTTCTGAAAATTGCAAACAACGTATCAAAAATTGGTAGTCCCAAAATAATAACAGGTAAAACCACCGTCATAAAAGTATATGTTTTAGCCATGCCAAGCATAGATATTGTTGCAAGTGTGTATCCTAAGAAATTAGAGCCATTATCGCCCATAAAAGTTTTAGCTGGGTTAAAATTGTATGGTAAGAACCCAATCAAGCCACCAAGCAATGCTGCTGTAAGTATATATACAGAAGGAGTGGCTCCATTAATGATAAATATTACTAACATAGATAAAGTAGAAATTGCTGATACCCCTGTTGCTAGTCCATCCAATCCATCAATCAGGTTAAATGCGTTCGTCACACCTATTATCCAGCCAAAAGTGATTATGATTGATAAAATGTCGTTTAATCCATACATGCTCAAAAAAGGAATATTGAAATAAAAAATCCTCACACCACTAAGAATAACACATATTGCAGCAATTGCTTGACCAACTAACTTCATCCATGGCTTTAATTCAAAAGCATCATCCAAAAATCCTGTCGCAGCGACAATTCCTGCTCCTATAAAAAATCCAAACAAATTGATATCACTACCAATATTGCACGTTAAGAAAATAAACAAGCTGGACAATAAAAAAGCCATAATAAAAGCTAGTCCACCAATTCTAGGCATTGGCTTTGCTTGAATTTTTCTTGAATCATTCGGAATATCCATGATTCCAACTTTTTGTGCTAATTTAATTGTTAAAGGTGTGAATACTGCAGCACTAATTACTGCAAGTAAAAATGCTATAATCATATTTAATACCATATCTATCTCCTTACTTCATGATTTCTTCAATCATATTTACTCTTTTTTCATGTCTACCGCCAGCAAATTGAGCTTCCATCCAATTATGGATAATATTCACTGCCTCATCTAGTGTTAGCATATCTGCTGGAAGCGAAATCATATTGGCATTATTGTGCTCTTTACAAAGTTTTCCAACTTTTTCATTATAACAAAGTGCACATCTAATCCCTCTTACTTTATTTGCAACGATGCTCATTCCAACACCTGTTCTACATATCAGAATCCCACAATCAACTTTTTTTTCTGCAACATCCTTCGCAACGTTATAAGCAATTTTAGGATAATCAACACTATCAGTTGAAAATGTCCCATAGTCTTTAAAATCATATTTGTTCTTTAATTCATTCTTAATCTTTTCTTTTAATTCAAAACCGCCATGATCTGCTCCTATAGCAATCATAAAATCCCTCCAAACTCTTACTTCCCTAATTATACAACAAAATTATTTTTTTTCAATAGCTATTGACGTAATATCTTGCAATTTGAAGCAATATTTGTTAACATTTGAATATAAGTGTTAATCATTTGAGAGGAATTGAGAAAAATATGGAAAAAATTGATATTTTAGGCGTTACATTCGATAATGTTTCAATGCAGGAAGCTGTCGATGTTTGCGAAGGTTTTTTAAAACAGGAAAAGGGAAATTTAGTTGTAACTCCAAATCCTGAAATTGTTATGAAAGCAAAAGATGATGAAGAATTTAAAAAAGTTATCAATTCAGCTGAATTAGTAATTCCTGATGGAATAGGAATTATTAAAGCAGGAAAGATTTTAAAAACACCTTTAAAGGAAAGGGTTGCGGGCTACGATTTAATTTGTAACTTGTTAGAAAAACATAGTGATGGTTCAGCAACATTTTATTTTTGGGGAAGCAAACCGGGTTATGCAGAGGAAGCAAAAGAAAAAGTGGAAGCAAAATATCCCAATATTAAAATATTAGGCACTCATACTGGCTATTTTAAGTCAGAAGAAGAAACTCAAATTGTAGAAGAAATTAGACAACTAAAGCCAGATATCTTACTCGTTGGAATAGGATTTCCAAGGCAAGAAAAAATGATTCAAAAATATAAAAATGCAGGATTTTTCAAGGTTGGAATTGGATGTGGCGGAAGTATTGATGTTCTAGCTGGTGAAGTGAAAAGAGCTCCAAAAATATTTATAAAATTACATTTAGAATGGTTTTATAGGTTACTTAAGGAGCCTACTAGATTCAAAAGGATGCTAGTTTTGCCAAAATTCATGCAAGAAGTTAAAAAAATTGCAAGATAATTTCTTATTCCCATTTAAATGAATCATTAGCTAAACATTCCAAATTATGTTGACTTTACATAACTTAAATGGTATAATAAAAACTGTCGGTAAAATAAAAAATTTAGGAGGATTATGATGAAAAAAATAATAAAAACATTACTTTTACTTACAGTTATCACTACTACATTTTTAGGCTCTGTAAAAGCCACCACTTATTTTGTTACAGGGGAAGGTGTTCGTGTACGCTCTTCCGCAGAAAATAGAGAAGACAACATTATTGGTAGATTAGCTTATGGAACTCAGATAGATGTTGTGAATACAAATGGTAGCTGGTATTTAATAAAATATGGAAACGGATATGGCTATGTCACAAGAACATTTATTAATACAAGAGAAAATGTTATCTCAACAAAAACAATTGCTACAACGAAGAAAAATGCAACTCTTAAAAAGAGTAGCTCTTCTTCTTCAAAAACAATTTGCAAAATACCTAAAAATTCTGCTGTTAAAGTAATTAATAAAGCATCTAGTTGGTCATATGTTCAATATAACGGTGAAAAAGGATATGTCAAAAATAGCTATTTAAAATATTTTGTTAATAATAATGAAACCTGCTTGGGTTGCTACACAATTTCATATTGTTTCAGTAATAGTTCTCGCAGTAACAATATCACCAAAGCTGCAAATAAATTAAATAATTATGTATTAAAACCTGGTCAAACCTTTTCATTTTTAAGCGTAGTTGGAACTAGTGGATACGCAAATGCTCCTGAATTTACCAAGAATAAAAAAGTCTTAGGTGGCGGTATTTCACAAGTTTCTACTTCGTTGTATCAATGCATACGTGATGCACAAAGAAATTCATGTTTTATTAATGTAAAAAATCAAGAAAGATATGGTTCTAAAACTCCATATGCAAAACTTGGTGAAGAAGCAATGATAGACTTAAAAGCAAGAAAAGACTTGACTTTTACAAACAATAATCATTATTCTATCAAAATCTATTCCTATGTAAGTGGAAATAGTGTTTCATTTGTAATTGCGGCAATGAAATAGAGATGCTATTAGAAATTTAGTTGCTCTCCTAATTGAAATAAGTATTTTTCTTATTTCAGTTTGAAGAGCAACTATTTTTTATGCATTTTTCTATATTATGTTGACTATTTTGTCATATTATGTTAAAATAATAATGTTAACATATTCTTTTTTTAGGAGGATTTTCAAATGAAAAAAATGGCTAAGATTCTGCTCGTAACTATTGTTCTTCTCTCCGTTTTGGTTACCTCTGCCAGTGCTAGCACGTACTATGTGACCGGCGATGGTGTTCGCGTCCGGAGCGAACCGAAAAATGCCGATAATATCATCGGCAAATTGAAGTATGGTCAAAAGGTTGAAGTAACTGCCTCCAAAGGTGGTTGGTGCCAGATTGAGTACGGTGATGGCTATGGATACATTACCGATTCTTTCTTGGCAAAGAGCCTTGACTTGAAGGAAAAGCCGGAGGCTCTCGGGCTCACGAAGAAGGAAGTTTCTCTTAAGAAAAATCCTTCAGAGTCGGCCAAGACAATCACGAAAATTCCGTCCTACAATATCGTAGTCGTATACGAAAGTAAGGATGGATGGAGCGCCGTTGACTTTAATGGTAAGAAAGGATTTGTTAAGGCAAATTCTTTAACCATTAAAAGCACTGGAAACCTTACTTACCTTGGTGGATATACTATAACTTTCCACCAAAATGACCCCACTCGGACGACGAACATCAAGAAAGCCGTCAAGGAGCTTAATGGTACTACCGTTAAGTCTGGCGCGAAGTTCTCATTCTTTCAGGTAGTAGGTGTTGATTACATCGAGGCCACCGAATTTTATGAGGATGATGTTCAGTACGGTGGTGGTTTGAGTCACATTGCCACCACACTGAACAAAGCAATTAATGATGCACAGCATCATGGTTGCAACATTGCCGTCAAAGAGAAACACCGTTTCTCCAAGAAGACGCCCTATGCCAAAAAGGGTGAAGAGGCAATGGTCAGCATTAGCGATAAAATGGATTTTGTTTTCAAGAATAAAAATGATTATTCTATCAAAATCTATGCTATGCCCAAAAACGATAGCATCATCGTTATGCTGTTCAAAAAATGAGAAAAAGCCCCCAACTTGGGGGCTTTTTCCCATTTTAAACCACTTTTATATTTACTGTATTTGTTTTTCTTCCTGCCTCAGCAATATCTTCTATTGTAATCAATTCCTTTCCCTTTGCCTCTGAAATAATAGTAGCTTCATTAATTATAGTTTCAATAGCTGCTGCGCTTAAATTTTCAAAACATTTCGACAATTCTTCAATTCTTATTTTAGAATCCAGTTTTTTATTTTTTGTATACAACTCAAATAATTGTATAATTGTTTTTTTATCCGGATTATCTATTTTATATTTTATATCAAATCTTCCTGGTCTTACCAAAGCTGCATCCAAAGACGCATATGAATTCGTTGCTGCAATTACTAATACGCCATCTTCATTGGTAAATCCATCCATCTCATTTAACATTGTAATAATGAGTCTATTATTTTCTTTATCAATTCCTGTACCAGCATAATTTCTTCTTTCACCAATGCCATCAAACTCATCAATAAAAATAATGCATGGCTTATTTCTTCTTGCTTTTTTAAAAAGAGCTTTTATTTTTCTAGGTCCAATAGACATCATGGCACTCTGAAAATCTGCTCCCTTTGTAGCGATAAAATTCATCTTTGCTTCACCTGCAATTGCTCTAGCAAATAAAGTCTTTCCGTTCCCAGGAGGTCCCTCTAAAATAATTCCTTTTGGTGCCCTAATTCCTTTTTCTTTATATTCTTTTGGATTTTTTACAACATCAACAATTTTCATCAAATCACTTTTTAATTCATCCATTCCTGCAATATCAGAAAATCTCGTTTGACTACTTCGAATGATTTTAAAATGATCATTCGTAAAACTCAATAATTTATAACCACAAAAAAATATAGCACCAATAAAAATACAATAAAATAAAATATCGAATAGATCACTTACATCTGAAATGCCAAAAGAATGATTAATTTTAACGTTATTTAGCAATAAGAATTCTTTAAATCCATCATATTCAGGATTATCTGTATAATGCTTTTCTTTCTCATTTTTTAAGTAAAAAAATACTTTATCATCACTGATTTCAACTTCACTAACCTTACTACTTTCAACGTAATGACAAAAATCTTGATATGTTTCATAATTTCCGTCATTATTATAAAAAGATATAAACAAAATCACGCCTATAGATATCATAAAAAATAGCAAAATAATACTCCATTTTCTTTTATCCATATAAAACTTCCTTTCATAAAAAAAAACACTAGACATGGATACTACTTATCTAATTTTCCATCTCTAGTGTTATTCACTAAAATACCATAATGATTAGCTTTCCCTTTTCATAATTCAAAGTTACCGTTATATCTCCCTTTTTAGCACTATATATGTAATAATCAGAACTATTATTTTTATCATTTTTCAAAACTTCATTAAAACCTAATCCAGACAATTCATTTATATATGAAATTGTATCTCTCATCTTTACATCAGCATAACTAGCCGTAATTGAATTAGATGATAAAATAAATTTTTCAAGCTCTCCAAATTGTGGTTCATTAATATATATAGCATATCCTTCATTATTCCATTGACTCGAAATAACATCATGACCATCATATGTTTGAATGTAAAGTTTATCTTCGTCAAAATAAACATCTGCATTTTCGTAATAATCACTTATAGTACCGAAATTTGGATAATCTGTTCCAAGTCCAGGATCATATTCAAATTGTGTATCTTCTTTATCTAAATCAATTGTCGTATTATAATTATACTCATTTTCAGAATGCGTAGTTTCACTTTGATTATTCTCATCCGATTTCTTTTGATTTCCGCTATTAATTATGGTGGAAATAACAATTAGAATAAATAATAAAATCGCACATACTAAAATAATTTTCATTAATTTTTTCGGATTCATATTTATCAACCCCTTAATACAATTATATATTAAATATAATTTATCTTCAATACAAAGTTACTTTAACTCGTGCAATTTAAGCATTTCTGCTTTAGAAAATTGATACTTTTTATTACAAAAATGACAACAAATTTCCGTAACATCATCATTTGCTAAATCCATAATATCATTCTTGCTTAAGCATAATAATGCTCTTTCCATTCTTTCTTTTGAGCAATCGCATT
Source organism: Clostridia bacterium (assembly GCA_017469465.1). Classification (GTDB taxonomy): domain Bacteria; phylum Bacillota; class Clostridia; order TANB77; family UBA1234; genus UBA1234. The sequence continues at coordinate 97,998 of JAFUGH010000018.1, forward strand.
GATAGATTGGAGTGCATTCTTCAACAGCATATGTATTTAAATCATCTGAAATATAAATGGCAATTTCTTCTAATGTCATCCCTTTTTCAAGCATTTGTGTCATGGAATCGCTCTCAGCAATTCTATTCTCAATTAATTTTAAGATTTCTTCCGGAGTATCTGGAGTGGCTTGAATGATATACCCTCCTGCCTTTTTTACACTTCCATCTTGATTAACCAAAACTCCTAAAGCAACTGCTGTTGGAATTTGTTCTGAAACCGCATAATAATATGCAAAATCTTCCGCAATTTCACCTGTTTGAAGTGGTACATTTCCTACATAAGGTTCTTTTAACCCAATATCTTTAATGACATTTAATTGACCTTGTCCAACAATTGCACTTACATTCAGTTTTCCTTTTTCATTTAGCGGTGCTTCAGCAAGTGGATTGTCTACACATCCTTTTACTTCACTTCTATTATTTGCAGAAACAATTATTTTTCCAAGAGGTCCATTCCCTATTATTTGAATTGTAATTTTTCCATCCTCTTCCTTTTGCATTGCTCCCATCATGGTTGCCATGGTAAGCGTTCTTCCTAATGCAGCTGTTGGAGTTGGATTTAAGTTGTGAATTTTCCTTGCTTCTTCAACCAAATTTGTTGTTTCTACACACATAATTTTCACCATATCAACATGTGATAAAAATTTAACTAATCTATCTGCCATTTTCTTTTTCACCTTTCGTCATCTAATTTTCAAATGTAAAGCTTTGCTTCACTTTCTAATGTAATTATTCTTGAATAATAGGAAAGTTATAAAAATTTTGACCTCGCATATTTGCGAGGTCATTTCATTTTTGGTTTATATAAAATCTACACTGTTGTTACAGGTGTAACGTTAGAAGCTTGAGCGCCTTTCAACCCTTCAACAATGTCGAATTGAACTTCTGTACCTTCTTCTAATGTTTTGTAACCATCCATTGCTATTGCTGAGAAATGAACAAATACATCATTTCCATTTTCTCTTTCAATAAAACCAAAACCTTTCTCAGCATTAAACCACTTAACTTTTCCTCTTTCCATATTACTTTCCTCCTACTTTCTTTAGTACTAAATTACAGCATCAAATCCATAATTTAAGTAAAGTTTATCATACCCATTTTTTAAAGTCAAATTATTTTTTCCTTTTTTATATTTTTCAATAATTTTTAATTACTTCTAATGCTTTCTCCAATTGCTCATCCGCTTCAGTATCTTTATTATCATCTATTTCAATATCTGGAACAACTCCTATTTTATTTATTTTTGTACCATTAGGTGAAAAATATTCTGCAATTGTAACTTTCACATAAGTTCCATCACCTAGGCTTACAAATTCTTGTACTAATCCTTTTCCATAAGAAGTCTTTCCTACTATTTTTCCAACGCCATGATCTTTTATTGCTGCAGATAAAATTTCTGAAGCACTTGCGGAATTTTCATTGATAAGAACAACAAGTGGGACACTAGTTTGATTTTTGTCTGAATATTCGACCTTTCTATTTCCATTTTTATCAACTGTATATGTTATAATTCCCGCTGGTACAAGAGAATCTGCAATCTTCTTTACTTTATCTAAAAGTCCACCCGGATTATCCCTTAAGTCAATGATAATACCTTGAACTTTTTTATCATTCACAAGTTCATTATATGCTTTACTAAATTGTACATCTGCGTCCTCATCGAAAGAAGTAAATTTGATATATCCTATATTACCATCTTTCACTTCATATTCAAATGGAGATAATTCAATTTTTCTTCTTTCAAGTTCAACAGTATATTTTTCTTGTTTTTTGTTTTCATCATATCTTACAAATGCAACAGAAACTTTTGTACCAGACGTTCCTTTCAATCTTGTAGCAACTTCTTCAAGTGTAGTATCTGATTTTATCTCTTCTCCTGAAATTGAGTAAATATAATCACCAGCTTTTACACCTGCTTCAGCAGCAGGTGACCCTTTAATAGGAGCTAATACCATTGGCCATTCTATATCAGTGCCAAAAGTTATATACATACCTACTCCTTCATACTCCCCTTCTGTTTCCGTTAAAAAGCTTTGTGTCTCTGATGCATTAAAATATGAGGTATACGGATCATCTAAGGAGTTTAACATGCCTTTAATAGCTCCCTCTTCAAGTTTTTCCATGTCATAATCTTCAAATAAAAAATCTCTATTTATTAAAGCCAAAACCTTTTTTAATTTATCAAAATCTCCCGAATAATTATATGTGATTAAATTATTTTTACTATTTCCTAATGTGCTATTCTTTTCTCTACTTTGACCATTCACAACATTATTAATATAGTAAGATGATGTAGCCACAAACACAACAGCTGCAGTGGCTAAAACCGTCATAGCAGTTTTTATAAAACCTTCATTATTCTTCATCAAACTCATTCTCCTTTTTTCCCATCAATAAAGCACTAACAAATGTGGTAATTGGAATAGTAAATACCAATCCAAAGCTACCTGCAATTGCTCTTAATACCTCTTCAACTACCAGTTCTGTGTTATTAGCAATCTGATATGCTTCAAATCCATTGCCCTTTAGTAGTAATATTACGATAAGTGAACTTCCAACATAAGCTAAAATAAGTGTATTTGTCATAGTTCCCATGACATCCTTACCAATGTTCATGCCAGACTTAATAAGTTTTTTTACTGTAATACCCTTTGCAGTCTCACTAAGTTCATTAATAGAAGAGGCGATTGACATTCCAACGTCCATGCATGCACCAAGTGCACCCACAATGATTCCAGAGACCATAATACCTTCAAAATCAAATCGACTTCCATTTTCTATAAGACTAAGCTGATTGGAATGTTCACAAGCTCCTGTAAGTTTCATTAAGTTACCAAAAATTACTGCAAAAATTCCTGCTACTACAATTCCTCCTGCAGTTCCAAGTACTGCTGCAAAAGTCTTTTTAGAAAATCCACTAATAATAATAAATGTAATTAAAGAAACTAAAATACAAGTTAAAATTGTAATTAAAAGTGGCGGATATCCTTCAAAAATTAGAGGTACCATGATAAAGAATACTGCAAGAATTGTTAAAATTAAACCAACTAACGCTTTAATACCTTTGGTACCACCTATTAAAATAACTGCACCAGCATATATAATGGCCATTGCAATCAAAAATCTTTCATTGTTAATATATTCAATATATGTTTGAGTAATTCTACCATCTTCATCATAAGTAACATTGACATACACTTTATCTCCAACTTTTAATTCATCAGCTGGAATGCTTGAACCTAAGAAATATGAAAGTTGATATTTAACTAAAACTATATCTGAATATTTTCCGTCCGTTATTTTAATTCTCACGTCTTGATAAGGAGTCATATCTTGAATCCACTCATCTACTTCCTCATATCTTGAACCAGCATTAATAACAACTCCTTTAAAAGTTTTAGAAACACCTCTAAAAGTTGAATTTGTAGCCAAATTACTTTGCTCTATTCCCTCTCCTGATTCAATCATTAAAACATTGTTTATCGAATTATCTCCAGATATATTTTTATTATTTTCATAAAAAGTATTCTCTAAACCATCACTTGCATATGATGTGCTAAATAAAACCAGTAAAAACAATACCGTCACTATTAATCTTTTTAGCAAAAATATTACCTCCAAATTTTTTATTCATTTACCAAATATACTTTCCATTTTTGTCTTCCAAGTTTTAATGCAAAGCTTCTATCAAAAACAGCATAATCAAATCTATATTTTCCTTTTACAGCGCTTCCTGTGTCCATTGCAACAACATAACCTAATCCTTCAATATAAAACTTAGTACCGTAATTTCCAATATGCTGTATCTACCGCAATTGAAACTCCTGGTACAATCGCCTTTCCTGATGCTGTATAACCTAAACTATTGCTACACTCATCTGGACTTGGTGTATAAGCAGTTCCTTCAAACTCACCAACATAAGTAAGTTTATCGTAGTCTACGGCCAACTCACTCTCTTCTGGTATTGTATAGTTTTGCGGTTTAACTCCTGTAGCCGCAGCTTTTAATAAAGTGTTTTGCAAATTAATATTTTCTTTTATCAATCTCTCATTATTTTGAGCAACTAGTTCTGCTTCTGAAATAATCCTCTCTTGCTCTTCCTGTAGTTCCTGTTTTTGTGTTTCTACTGCTATTTTTTGTTCCTCAAGTTCAGATTTTCGATCTTCCAATTCTGCAAAACCATCACTCAATGATTCTTCTTTGACATAATATGCATCGACTGTTTGTTGTGAATATGTATAAATCCCACCTATAGCAATGAGTGAAATAACCACTCCACCTGCTAAGCATTTAATAATTCTCATATGTTTTATCTTATCTTTTCTACGTTTCAATGTTCCTTTTATGTAAGATATGCTATCACGTGCCATTAGCATCACCCCCAAATACATCAGCATTATTTTATCACAAAGCCCTATTTCCGTAAACAATTTTACAAAAAATTCAAATTACAATTTGTCGGTTAGGCCTTTGGGGACGGAGACGGAGGATTTTCGACCAATAGGGACGGAGGATTTTGGCTTTTTTTCGACCAATAGGGACGGAGGATTTTGGCTGAATGCACATTTAATAGACGTCCCCATTGTGCACCCATTGTGCATTCAGCCAAAA
>JAFUGH010000046.1 GCA_017469465.1 Clostridia bacterium
GCTGAATGCACATTTAATAGACGTCCCCATTGTGCACCCATTGTGCATTCAGCCAAAATCCTCCGTCCCTATTGGTCGAAAAAAAGCCAAAATCCTCCGTCCCTATTGGTCGAAAATCCTCCGTCTCCGTCCTCAATGGTCTAACCGACAAATTGTAATTTATTCTAGTATATTGACTCTTGAAATTTACTAGCGTATAATATAATTAATAGTTGAACAAGTATTCAATTGTTCGCCGTGTCTTTGAGGAGTGATTTTATGAATAAAGAAATGAAAAATGTAATTATTCGTGTTGTAATATGTTTAATTGTGTTTGTAATAGCTTGTTTTGTCCCAGATGTTAAGTTCCTTAAATTCGGCTTATTTTTAATTGCATACTTAATCATTGGCTTTGATATAATCAAAGAAGCTATTGAGAATATTTTTCATGGTGAATTTTTAGACGAAAACTTTTTAATGTTTATTGCTACAATTGGTGCGTTTGCAACTAATGAATTTTCAGAAGCTGTCATAGTTATGTTACTTTATCAGATTGGTGAATGTTTTCAAGATTATGCCGTGGATAAATCTAGAGATTCTATCACTGAATTAATGGACATCAGACCAGACTTTGCAAACATTGAAAAAGATGGTACGTTAATTAAAATCGATCCAAAAGAAGTTAAAATTGATGATATTATTATCGTGAAAGCTGGCGAAAAAATTCCTTTAGATGGTATCGTTATTGAAGGAAATAGCCTACTAGATACTTCAAGCATAACAGGAGAATCTGTATTAAAAAGTGTTGACGTTGGTTCTACTATATACAGTGGTACAATTAATAAAACGAGTATGATAAAAATAAAAGTTACTAAAAAATATGAAGAGTCTACTGTTAACAAAATTTTAGAACTAGTTGAAAATGCAAGTGAAAAAAAGGCAAAAACAGAAAACTTCATTACCAAATTTGCAAAATACTATACGCCAATTGTTGTGGCATGTGCTTTGTTACTTGCATTCTTACCACCTTTATTTTTTAGAGATGCCAAATTACTAGAATACGTACATAGAGCATGTTCATTCTTAGTAATTTCTTGTCCTTGTGCATTGGTAATATCTATTCCTCTTGGTTTTTTTGCAGGTCTTGGCGGTGCATCTCGACAAGGTATTTTGATTAAAGGCAGTAATTATTTAGAAACACTTTCAAAAGTTAAAACTTTTGTGTTTGATAAAACTGGAACATTAACAAAAGGTACTTTTGAAGTTACTAGTATACATTCAGAAAATATTTCTGACGAAGAATTGTTAAGAATAGCAGCATATGCCGAAAACTACTCTATGCATCCAATTGCTATGTCAATTAAAAATTCTTTTGGTAAAAGTATTAATAGTGATAAGGTTTCAAATAGTACTGAAATTGCTGGAAGTGGTATCGAAGTAACTGTTGAAGATAGAATTATTGATATTGGAAATATTAAACTAATGAAGTCAATAGGGTTAGATATAGACGAACCGAATGAAATTGGTACAATCATTTACGTTGCAGAAGACAAACAATATCTTCGGATACTTAGTAATATCGGACATAGTAAAAGAAGAATCTAAAGAAACAATATCTAAACTAAAATCAGACAATATCAATACTGTTATGCTTACAGGAGATAATAATAAAGTTGCTACACAAGTTGCTGAATATTTAGGAATTTCAGAGATTCATACAGAACTTTTGCCAATAGATAAAGTTCAAAAAGTTGAAGAGCTTCTTTCTAATTCACAAAAATATGGTAGGATTGCATTCGTTGGGGATGGCATAAATGATGCACCCGTTTTGACCCGCGCTGATATTGGAATTGCAATGGGAGGACTTGGCTCAGATGCTGCAATTGAAGCAGCGGATGTTGTGATAATGGATGATAATATTTCTAAAATTGATACAGCAATTAAAATTACAAGAAAGACTTTAAGAATAGTAAGAGAAAATATTATATTTGCTATCTTAGTTAAACTAATTGTGTTAATTCTTAGTGCATTTGGAATTGCAACAATGTGGGGAGCTGTTTTTGCAGATGTTGGAGTTTCATTTATTGCTATTCTAAATTCAATGAGAGCATTAAATGCCTAATGGGAACGGAGTGGAACAACTGAACACAATCGTAGTGGCGCACATTGTGCGCCATATAACAAGGACCATGTATTTTTTTGCGAACGCTGTTCGCCGCTACGATGGTGGCTTTTCATTGGTTTCGCTCAGTCAACATTAAGCATTACTATTAGATACAAAAAACTCACGTCATAATAGGCAAATGGTGTTTGCCATTACAACGTGAGTTTTTATTTATTTTTCATCCCGCTTCTTTTTATGTTAGCGTAGATTATTCTTCGATAGTTTGAATTGAAACTTGCTTTTTGTCTTTACCTTTTCTTTCAAATCTAACGATACCATCAGCTTTAGCATAAAGTGTATCGTCGCTACCAATTCCAACATTTGTGCCTGGATGAATTTTGGTTCCTCTTTGTCTAACTAAAATATTACCAGCTAGAACAAATTGACCGTCAGCTCTTTTGGTACCAAGTCTTTTTGACTCACTATCTCTACCATTTTTGGTACTACCCATACCTTTTTTATGTGCCATGTTTCTCTCCCCTTTCAGTTTGGAATTATATTAGCATTCTTATTAAATCCTAATTAAAAATTATTCAGCTGTCTCTTCTGTATCAGCTGCTTTTTTACTACTAGCTCTTTGGCTAATTTTCTCTATTTTGATTTTCGTGTATGGTTGTCTATGTCCTTGAGTTTTTCTCTCATTCTTTTTAGCTTTGTACTTATACACACGAATCTTTTTAGCCTTTCCGTGTTCAACAACAGTAGCTTCTACTTTTGCACTTTTAACTGTTGGTGTACCAACTTTAATCTTGTCACCATCAGAGATTAAAAGAACTTGATCAAAAGTAACTTTTTCGCCTTCGTTAACGTCTAATTTTTCAAGTGAAACAACATCACCTTCGCTAACTTTGTATTGTTTACCACAAGCCTCGATTATTGCATACATATCGGGCACCTCCTTCATATAAAACTCGCTAATCTCTCATTTAGGTAGTTGTCCTCTATAGCCTCTATCATCTAACTTCTATCCTCTAGAACAACATTTATAACCACAATTAGGCGGATTACACGAGTAACATTATAATACGCATCGTATTTTTTGTCAACTATTTTTTGGTAATTTTACGCTACGTTGCGATTAATTTATAGTTGCCTATTGACAAATTTTTTTTGATATGTTAAATACTTTTATAGATTATTTGATTCAAAAATTCTTTGTGGGTTTCCCATAATTTATTCCATTTTAGGAGGTTTATATGTTAATAGGTATTAAAAGTATGTCGCTTTCTGGCATTAATGGCTATTTAGTTGATGTACAAGTCGACGTGAGTAATGGTCTACCAAGTTGGGAAATAGTTGGTCTACCTGACACTAGCGTAAAAGAATCCAAGGAAAGAGTACGTGCAGCCATAAAAAATTCCGGTCACTATTTGCACAGTCAAAAGATTGTAATTAATTTAGCACCAGCTTCTACTAAAAAGGAAGGCTCTTTTTTTGATTTACCAATAGCAGTAGGAATTTTATGCGATATGGAATTAATCAACTCTACTTCAATTGATGAATATGTATTCATAGGAGAACTATCTTTAAATGGTAAATTAAACAAAATGAATGGCATCTTGCCAATGTGCATTGAAGCTTTAAATCTTGGCATGAAAAAAGTTATTATTCCTTATGAGAATCGTTTCGAGGCAGGAATTGTAAAAGGAATTGATGTATATCCCGCCAAAAATCTAAGTGAAGTAATTTGGCATTTAAATGGCACTCAACCGCTTGAGCAATTCATAACTAATCCAGAAGAAATTTTAGTAGAAAACGACTTATATAAAATAGATTTTTCAGAAGTGAAAGGACAAGAAAATGTTAAGCGCGCTCTTGAAATTGCAGCTGCTGGTTCCCATAACTGCCTTTTAATTGGTAGTCCAGGTTCGGGAAAAACAATGCTCTCTAGGAGAATTTCAACAATACTTCCTGATTTATCTTTCGAAGAGTCTCTCGAAATAACAAAGATTCATAGCATTGCTGGTACACTTCCAACTAATAAAGCTCTGGTCACTTCTAGACCATTTCGATCCCCACATCATACAATATCTTCCGCAGCCCTCACGGGTGGTGGCAAAATTCCTAAGCCTGGTGAGATAAGTCTCGCGCATCATGGTGTTTTGTTTTTGGATGAACTACCCGAATTCAATCGTAATGTATTAGAGGCAATGCGTACTCCATTAGAAGACCATGTAGTCACAATAAGTCGTACAAATTCTACTGTTTCTTACCCATGCAATTTTATGCTAATTGCAAGTATGAATCCTTGTCCATGTGGATATTATGGAACAGAAGATAAAGAGTGTACCTGCTCTCCACGGAATGATTGAAAAATACATAAATAAAATAAGTGGGCCAATGCTTGATAGGATTGATATTCACATTGAAGTTCCTCAAGTCAAATATGAAAAATTAGATAGCAGTATTGCTACTCAAAAATCAGAAGAAATAAAAAAACGTGTGAATGCTGCAAGGGCGATTCAAAATGAAAGGTATAAAGAGCATGGAATTTTTTCAAATAGCGAGCTAACAACAAATTTAATAGAAAAATATTGCAAATTAAACTCTGAATCTAAAAAAATAATGAAAAAAGCCTTTGATAGATTAGGTTTAAGTGTTAGAGCATACAACAAAATTTTAAAAGTTTCACGTACAATCGCTGATTTAGATTCGAGTGAAGAAATTCAAACCAATCACGTTGCAGAGGCAATTCAATATAGAACGTTAGACCGAAAGTATTGGAAGTAGTAGCGGTGCTTAAGTAGTGCACCATAAATATCGTAGCGGCGAACAACGTTCGCCATATATATTTGAATAATTGGAGGTAATATGAGTAAAAAAGAAAACAAAATTACAGGTAGAATTGGTGAAGATTTTGCTTGCCAATATCTTGAAAAAAATCATTATCAAATAATTGAAAGAAATTTTGTTTCATACCAAGGCGAGATTGATATTATAGCGCTTGAAGATAATGAAATTGTTTTTATAGAAGTTAAAACTAGAACACAAACACTTTGTGGGTTGCCTTCTGAATCCGTGAACAAATCTAAAAAGAAGCAATTATATAAAGTAGCTGAATATTTCTTATATGCTAACAATCTTTTAAATGCTAAAGTTAGATTTGATGTGATAGAAATATATTTACGCGGAAGTAATTCTTTTCAATTAAATCATATCAAAGATGCAATTGGGGAGTCACCATTCAAAATATGACTTTGATAAAATTCAGACAAAAAAGGGACTGTCTTTTTTATCCAAATTAGTTAGGCAAATGTACCAATTTACATCGTAGAGAAGCACAGCGTGCTCTATAATGAAAGGAGACATTAATGGAAAATATTAAATTAATATTAAAATCATCAACGTATTATCCCAAAAGTTTGCTTACTTTAAAACAGCCACCTGAATTTCTATTAGCAATTGGAAATATAGATTTATTAAATACTTTTTCTATTGGAATCGTTGGTGCAAGAGCTTGTACCACTCAAAGCATTCTACTAACCAAACAGTTAGTAAACGAACTATGCAATAGAAACATTACAATTCTAAGTGGAATGGCAGATGGAATCGATTGTATCGCTCACGAAACATGTATAGAAGCACATGGGAAAACAATTGCAGTTATTGGATCAGGTTTTGATATCGCTGAGAAACGAAGAATTTTTTCTAACATCTTAGACAACGATGGCTTAATTTTAAGCGAATACTTTCCTGATATTCCAGCTTTTCCATATAACTTTCCACGCAGAAATCAAATTTTAGTATCACTTGCAAAATCTATTATTGCAGTAGAAATTCACATAAAAAGTGGTACCATGATTACTGCAGAAGAAGCTCTAAAACAAAGAGTTCCTCTCTTTACTTTTCCTGGTGATATATATGATAAAAAATATCATGGTAACAATCTTTTGCTAACACGAGGAGCTTTTTGCATTAATTCCTATCTAGATATTATTGACAAACTCAAAAAAATTTACCCAACCCAAAATTTTTCTTCTACTCACTCCAGTACTCCTCATATAAAAATTCCAACCGAATTTCAAAAAATATATGCAATAATAGAAGAAGCTCCTCAAGATATAAATACGATCGCTAGGAAATTTAATCTCCCATTAAAAAACTTACAAAGCCAACTTACCTTAATGGAACTTGAAAACATCATATACAAGCGACAAAATATTTATTATATTTACAATAAATAAGAACCTGCTAATCAAAAACTTCTATAGCTTTCCTATTAAACAAAAAAAGAGGGCAATATTCCCTCTTTATCAACTTTGCAAATCAATAACTAAATCATATCTAGCTTTGTACACTAAAAAATTATCTATCAAAGCTTGCTTCGTACTTGCTTACCCATATTCCAGGTAAATCGATTCTCTCTCCACCCTCTGAATAAGTAAATGCTTCCGGTAATATATACGTTTTTCCATTTGCTGTTGTTGTATCATTTGTTAAATTACTAAATATAATCTCCGACTCGGTTTCTCCAAGACTTGTTGCTGTATATCTTGGTATCCAAACATAAGCACTTCCCTCTTTTATAACTTCTTTACCAACTATTTCCGAAAGCGCGGCATTTCTAACTTGTTCATTATTAAAACCATCTACAACTAATTCATCTTTTAGCATCACGTTTGCCCATGCCATTTGATCTTTAGAATAATCATACCAATCATCATCATCCGTATTGGCAACAACCCATTTTCCACCGCTAATTTTAACCGGAACCATACCTGAACTTAGCACAGGCTTATTAACTTTTTTGTTTTCATCATATTCAACTTGTGATAGCACTGTTGCGCCACCTCCCATTTCTCTTTTTAGGTCATTTAGAGAATAATATACCTCTCCTTTATAAGCAATAGGATCTATAGAAACTATTGAACCATCTGAATAATTAACTAAATATTCACCTTTCACATTATCAAGTCCCAAATCTTTTAAATCTGATGTATTGACCAAATACCATCCATCTTCACTTTTGTATTCTTCTCCATCAACTGACCTACTACCAAAATCACTTTTTCCAACAAACGTATAATATGAAGGATTTAATCTATTTAATAGGGCTCTATTAACAACTGCATCTATTACCGAGTAAACTTCATATACGGACTTTGTCTCCATCGCTTTATCGGCATTTTTTTGTAAGCCATAAAAAATTGTTACAAATGCCAAGATGATTATTACTATAATCGTTATAATAAGTGAAATGATAGTTATACCTTTATTCTTTTTCATAAGTCGCCTCCAAATTTATCTTATGTCTTGAATTGATTTTACTATAATTATTTATGAAATGCAATTATTATTACACTTCTAAATATTTATAGTTCATTTTAAGCTTATTCAAGATTTCTTTTTCTCTATTTGAACAAGTTAATATGATAATTTGCTTATGTGAATTCTTTAATGAACCTATAAAATTTTCTAATCGTTCGTTATCATAATAAGCAAAACTTTCATCTAAAATTATTGGAATGTCCCCCATTTTTTCACTTATACCAAATCGAAATCCTAAATACATTTGGTCAATTGTACCCATACTTAATTTGCTAATTGGTACTAGCTCCCCAACTAAATTTTCAACAATAATTCCTTCTTCGTTATTATAGATAGCATCTATATATTTTCCATCCGTCGTTTCCTTTATTTTATTTTTAATATTACGCTGCAATTCAGGTATTACTTCCATTTTTAGTTCTTCATATGCTTCCTCTAATTTTTGAATCGCAATATTAATTACTTTTGATTTAATTAAAAGCTCATCTCTTTTAGTTTTCAAATCTGCTAATTGTTCCTCAACATCAGTTAAACGCTCAATATTTTCTTTTAAGCTTTCTTCTTCAAGTTTAATTTTATGATTTTCTAAAATTAAATCATTTTTATTCTTCTCTAACCCATCAAGTAAATTCTTTAATTCAAATGCTTTTCTTTGTATATATGTTTCTTTTACGCCCTTTTGATGTAACTTTTCTAATTCCTTTGCTTCTTTTTTGTTTAATTCTTCCTTTGTAACATTAAAATCAGTATCATCTTCTTCAGGCAAAATAATTTTATTTGTTAAGTTTAATATTACCCCGCCTAAAATAGCTAATAATAACTCCGCTACAATCCAAATATAGAATTTAAAATAAGCTAATACAAAACAAATAATTATTGTTAAAGCAATTAAAAAAATGATAGCATTCTTAAATTGTTTTTTATTATTTTCTATTTTGTCTTGTCGTTCTTTTGCTTTTATTTTTACTGTTAATTCATAAGTCCTCTCTTTTTCTTCAAGTAATGTTGCATATTTTTGTTTGACATCAAGCACTTTATTAATCTGCTCAATATTATTTTCTATTTTTGCTATTTGCTCTTTTATATCATTTTGTCTATCATCTAATACTTCTTTTCTATTTCGATTACCTAGCAACCTAACTATCGTTTGCTCTTTATCTGCAATATCTCTTTTAATCACATTAATTGGTTTATTATGCGTTCTATCTGTTCCAATTTCTTCTAACACTTTCTTTTGCAACTTCGATTTTATCTTTTCAAAAGAAACGCTTTCTTGACCACTTTGTAAGATATTTGTCAATTTTTGAATGACACTTTTTTGAGATTGAATATCAACAGTTGAATTATCTTGACTAACAAATAATGTATTGATAAATGTTTCTTCGTCTATTCCCAAATGATGAAAACCCACTTCAGTTCCTCTTGCTTTATCTTTAGGAAAATCCGTTGTTATATCTGTACCATTTTCATCATAAACTTTGCAATTGTTTTTGTTGAAGTCTCTAAACGCAGTATATTTTTTTCCGTCCAACTCGTATTCTATTTTTCCGCTGAATTCAATATTTTTCCATGGCTTTCGTAGTTCAAATTCTGAAAATTCATTTCCGGATTTGTTCTTATTAATTCCATAAAAAACGCATTTTATAAAACTAGCTATGGTAGACTTTCCTGATTCATTTTTTCCGTAAATCAAATTAATGCCTTCACTTAGTTCTAGTTCTTTGTTTTCAATATTTCCAAAGCCATTTATTTGTAATTTATTAATTTTCAAGTTACCACCTCTATTTCATTCATGAATATGTATTCTTCTACAGCATGCATACTAATATTAATGCAAGTTTTTATACAGAAATATTAAAAACTTTATCAAGACATCATTTGATAAATAATATCAATTATTTTATAGGTTTCTTCTATTTCTTCATCAGACATAGTTTTCATTTGCTCCAACATTTTACGTGTGAAAACACCTTTTAAATTTTCTTCATTTTTAATCTCATCAAAATGATGTTGTACCTTTGTATTATCCTTTATTTTGCATACATTTTTATGTTGCTCTTTCATGCTTTCTATTAGTTCTTCTATGTCAAAATTTCTTGTTCCTGTTAATTTTACTTCATATATATCATCTTCCAAATTAAGTTTTTCTAAAGCTTCATTAAAATTGGAAAGATTGGAAACATCTAAATAAATTTTCTTGAATTCTCTATAGCCAAGTTCCATGAATTCAATATTACAGCTTTCTTTTGTGATTTCTCCATAGACAAAGCCATGACTACCTGGTTCATCAAATCCACATGAAATTAAACTTCCAGGATAAATAATATTACTATTATCGATTTTCTTTTCATGGATATGCCCCAATGCAACATAATCAAATTTTTCTAAATCTTTTTCTTTGATATCATGATACTGGTGATTTGCTCCATTTAAAGTTCCATGTGTTACTAAAATGTTTATTTTATCTGAATCTTCAATTTTTATTTGAGAAATTGTTTCATCTTTCATTTCGTAATCTTCAAATCCAACTCCATAAATATCTGCATCTTCCAAACTTATCATTCCATATTCGCTTTTAAAAATTGTTACATTGTCTGGCCAAGTATATACAGCATATGGTGAATTTTTTATAAATGGATCATGATTTCCAGGAGTGATAAAAATATTTACTTCTGGAATCAACTGAAAATTTGAAATAATATATTCAATTGTACTTTTCTCCACAAATTTTTGTTCAAACAAATCTCCTGCTATAAAGAGTGCATCAACATTTTCTTTTTTAGCGAACTGTATCACATCATGAAATGCTTTTTTTTGCTCTGTTCTTCTTTTCTTTACTAAATCCCTATTTCCGCTTAATGCAATCAGTGGCATATCGAAATGCACATCAGCAATATGTATAAATTTCATCTAAACCTCCACATATACATTTTCGTTTTCAAAAGAGTACTTTAGATACGAACGTAAATACAATTTTTACTAATCATTTTTCTTCTTACTGCCGTAAAGTTCCATAAATTTTTTATCTAGCTCGGCATATAAGTCGTATTCCACTTCTTGCATACCGTTGCCATTTTGAACTTTTTCACTCTTATTTACATCAGTTTTACCATCTGATGATTTTTTATTATCTTCAAAAGTATCTATTTCAACCTCTTCATTGTTATCTGCATATTTTGAAAAAATGTCATCATAGTTTGTAAGTTCATATGGATTGGTTACTTTAAATTCACCCCTCTTAGGTGCCTTAATATCTCTATGATTTATTTCTGCTTCTCTCGCTTCAGCTGCTCTTGGATGAGGTCCTGGTTTTTTGTAATACCAATATTTTTTTGCCTTGATTGGTTTCATTGCTTGTACTAAAATAATACATTCATCCGGTCCCATCTTTCTAAGTTCATCTGGGGTCATAAGAGCTCTTCCCATTGCCTGATCAGAATAATTTCTTCCACTAAACTTGGAATCTTTATCTGTGCTTCTTGAAACACTATCTCTTGTAATTGTTTTTTCGCCCAATTGCTTTGAAAAAGTTTCCAATGTTTTTTGTGCATTTGTTCCTAAAAACAAATGGGTACTACAGTTTGACATGATGTTTTCTGTAACCTTTTCATCATAAATGGCAATCAACTGGTCAATGCTTTGTAAAATAATACTAATATTTATTTTATACGATCTACACGTACTAAGAATTTGTTCAAATCTTGGAATTCTTCCAATATTTGCAAACTCATCTAAAATCAAAAAAAGTGGTCTTGGAAGACTTCCTCCCATTGTATCTGCATACTCATAAAGTCTATCAAACATTTGCGAGAAAAATATATTCATTAAAAAGTTATATGTATCATTTGTCGCTGGAGTGATAAAGAATAATACAGACTTTTCTTTTACCAAATCTTCAAATTCTATTGTATTCGTACTCGTTAAGCCAACAATTTCTTGTGAATCAAATGCTTCTAATTTAGCCGCCAATGAGACTAAGATATTAGAAAACGTTTTTTCACTACCAAGTCTGATTGTTTCAAAAGCTTTTCTTGCAGGATTTTCAAATGGTAAACTCATAAAAATGTTTCTTAAATCTTCACCATCATTTTCTCCCCCAAGTCTTACCAAAGCTAAGCAACTGGCAAGTGACCACTCCTCTTGTGGTCTATTAAGCATAATGTAGTATATAACAGCTTTTAAAAGTGCTTCTGATGTTTGATCCCAAAATGGATCATTAGATTTACTTTCTCCGCCTTCCTTTTTAGAAATAATTTTTACAATCGTATCCACATCTAATGTTCCTCTAATATGAGAAAGTGGATTATAACCGTCACTGCATTTAGGTTCAGCCAGATTAATTACGTGTACTTTATATCCATTCTTTTCAAACATACCTGCAGTTCTATCATACAATTCACCTTTTGGATCAGTAAAAACATAAGAACCTAAGAGTTGCATTGCATTAGGTATCGCAAATGATGCTGACTTACCTGAACCAGAACCACCAATAATTAAAATATTACCATTTTTAGCTGGAGGTGGTGTTGGAATAACTGGAAGATATTTTTTATGAGCCAAAATCATTCCTTGATTTGGACTTAGTACTTTATATGCTTCACTATCAGGGCACCAATCTGCTGAACCATATTCGATATTTGCATACTCTTTTTTACTACCAAGTTTAAACAATAAAACTACCATCACAACTATCCACGCTATTGCTACATACTTAGCATTTGATAAAAATAGCCCTATATTCGAAAATGATGTTGAAAAGTTTCCTGTGACATCAGAAACAGTATTAATAAATATATTTAGTGAACTTTCTCCACTCATGTCACCCGATATCTTTTCATAACTTACTCTTGTAAAAGCAGATGATAAAAATAAAATTACAATGATTCCAATAATTAATAAAGCAATTATGGCACTTTTATTTTTCTTAAAGAATTCACCCACAAAGCTTCCTCCTTTGTATTTGGGTAGTCCGTACTACCTTTCTATATCTGTTTCTTTATTCTTATATAAATCTTCATTTGAAATAACCGCTTGCTCTATGACATGAACTGATTTTTCGTTTTCAACAAACGTCATTGCACCAAGCCTTAATGTCCCTTTTTTTGGTTTTTCAAAAACGGCTGTAACAATTAAATTGTCTGTAATATTTTTAAGTGATTTATTCCATCCAGCAAAAGTTTCCTCACCTTTTTTAGGAACAGGTCCTTCATAAACAGCTGTTTCTCCTTCTTTTACCATTGTTTTATATAGTTCTTCTCCATTATAATTCAAAAATATAACCAAATATTCCATGGTTCGTCCTCCTACTCTTCTGTGACTTGAAGTGCAATATAAGATTTTTTCGGTAAAAGTTTTACTCTCGCTCTTACCATATTTGTTTCTTCATCATAATATAGAGTTGGTCTTACTTCATCCGCAATTTCAGGATCAATAATGGAAATTGGTCTTTTAAAATTTGGTGTATATTTAATATCGTCATAATTAGATTGCTTTTCCGCATATAAAGTAGTATATTTTATTTTCGTAGAATCTTTAGATACAAAAAGTTTTTCACTTTTTAAAACTGCCATATTCAATCTAGCTTTTCCATCACCAAGTGTGACAAGCACAATATCAATGTCGCCCTCCCTTGATATGTCATTAATAAAAAAAGTTCTTTTTATGCCAGATTCTACTTCATTCATAGCACAATCTAATTTTTGAAGTGTCCTATAAATTGTGTCTCCTTCTGATTCATTCACCATAAAAGCCAATGTACTAGTTTCTCTTGAATCTAGTATTGAAAATTTTCTACTTTCTTGTGATCCCATAACCTTACTCCTTTTCTTTTGTTATATATTCTTATTACCAAATTATTTACATTACATTTGTAATATTACTGTTTCCTTGGCTCAAAATTTGAAATTTCTGAAAGCTTTCTAAATAAAAGCTTTTCACCTTCAGAAAGTCTCTTTGGTATCATAATTTGTATATTAAGTAACAAATCCCCTCTGCCACCATTTTCATTCCAAAATCCATTATTCGCAATTTTTAATCTTTCTCCCGTTTGTATTCCTTCAGGTATATTAACTAATATCGATGAATCAATACCTTTTACACTAATGTTACAGCCGAATGCTGCCTCCCAAGGAGAAAGATTTAACTTCATACAAATATCATTTCCGTGTAATTCATACCTTTCATCTTTCATTAAAACAATTTTTATATATAAATCTCCATTTTCTCCGCCGTCTTTACTCGGTTTTCCTTGCTTTGCAATTCGAATTTTTTCACCACTTTTAATTCCTTTAGGTATCTTAACGACAATACTTTTCATTTTACCGTCAAACGTTCTAAAAGCTAATTTTTTATTGGTTCCGAAAAATGCTTCTTCAAGTGTAATTTCTATTTGAGATTCTATATCTTCACCAGTTGTAGAATTTTTTTTATTATTTTTCACTATGGTAGAATCATTTTCTTCTTTTTTACCAAACATCATTTCAAACATTTCTGAAAAGCCATCTTTATTTAGCTTTTCTTTCGTGTCCTCAAACGTATCCTTCACTCTATAAAAATTATGAATTCTATCATATTTCTTTTTTGAGGCTTCATCCCCTAAAATTTGATATGCTTCATTAACAGCTTTAAATTTTTCACTTGCAATCTCGTCACCAGGATTAATATCTGGATGATATTTTTTGGCTAACCTTCTATAAGCATTTTTTATTTCATCATCCGTTACCCTATCACTTTTTAATTCTAAAATTTTATAATAATTTTTATATTTCAACTTACTTCATTCCTTACAAATTACACTAATTCTAGGATAATTATATCATAATCAGTTTATTTGTAAAGAAATTTCCTCAAGAAAACATGAAGATTCAGTAACAAATAGGGACAGTCCTTTTTGTTAAGTCTCCACTTATCAAAAAAGGCTGTCCCTATTTATTTATTGTCACGCAATCACTTTTCATATCCACTATAAATGACAATTGTTCTCGTAAGTTCATCTACTACAAATCTACTACCAGCTTTTGCTTTAATGTTATTCTTAGTTGAAAATGAAAAATACCTAAATATCCATTCTCCGACACTATCCTTTTCAACCTCTGCATTTATGATTGTATAATCCTCAAATTCATATTCCTTATCTCCTATCACAAAGGTATCTTTGCTTAAATCAACAACATCTTTAGAATTAGTAAACGTAATTATTCCCTTGTTAGATTTTTCTATAATTAAATCACGAGAATTTCCAATTGTTTTATGATTATACGTTTCATCAACAATTACTGTATCGTCATATTTCTTATTTGTGGCTTTTTTAATTTTATAGGTTACTAAATCTCCAACCTCAAAGTTATCCAAAGTTTCAGGAATGTACCTTTTCATTCCTTTATTTTCTCCTGTAATGTATACTTTTTGTGAAGTTATTGTTTCTCCACTTTTTTCAGTTTCAATATTTTTTACAACACCAACATTAAGCGTAATTCCTATTTCTTTAATTGCGTACACTCTTAATACAACATTATCTTTATTTAAAATTAGATGCATCGTTTCATATTTGGTGTTTTTCCCTAAAGCACTTCTATCAATAAACGCCATAGAGCATTTTGAATACTCTCCTTCTTTTTCCTTACTCTTTGTAAGAACAACTTCCATATATTCTGTTTGGTCATTAATTGAATAGACACCCAGTTTATTTTCTTCTATATATCCACTATAATTTGGTACAACGTTTAAATCTTTAATACTCGTACTACTAGTAATCTTATTTAAAGTTTTTTCGATTTTTGTTTTTTTACCATCTTTTTTTTCTACTTCACTTAAGTAAACAAAATCTCCAATTTTAAAACTTCCTTCTATATGAGTGAAATTATAAACGTTTTTTCTCGGCAGCGGTGAGATTTTTGACTGAACTTTATCTTCTTCTTTGTCCGAGGAGGTTACATAACCAAAACTTGAAACGATTCCTATTTTTTTAAGTTGAGGCTCTAAGTCTTTATTCTCTTCTATAATTTCTTCCTCTTGATGGATTCCCCAAATATCATATGAAAATTCAAATTTAACAATTTCATCAAATTCATTAAAATAAATTCTTACTTTATCCTCTTTTTCAGCAATTGTTTTCAAGTCTTCTCTTGTTAACCCATCCGTAAGCTTCATTGCTGTTTCCGTCTTTACATTTTCAACGATACAATCCTCCGAAAAAGCATACTCTTTTCCATCAATTGTTATTCCCTTTGAATTAATATCTTTTGAATTTAATGCTATATCATCATATTTATGAATATAAGTATAAATCAAATTCTTTTTAATTTCCCTCACAACTGAATTATCTGGTACACTAGTCCATGGAACAATTTTTCCATCGTAGACTACAAGTGCCTTCGAATCAATTTCTTGAACTGTTTCCGTGCGAAGAATTTTTAAATGAATTGTCTGTCCATTGTGAATAATGATACTAGTATCATATACATCTTTACTTTCTATTTTTATTTTATTTGTTGCAATTTTTATCGTAGTTGCAAGATGTGATTGTGTTGTATCATAATATACCACTCTTTCCGTTTTATTGTTTGCTTCATTCACAAATATTTCAACATATTTTGCTTTTTCTTTTGTTCCATATCCCCATATATCATTACACTCAAACACATCATAGCCTTGTGCATTTACTTCTTTTGTATTTCCTGAAATCTTTTTCAAATTTCTTCCTGCATCAATTTCTAATCCACTCACTGTCAAACTTTTTGTATTTAATAAGCCTGAAGCTATGCCACCCAAATCTGAAAAATTAATTCCTTCATCCACATAAAAATAAAAATCTGCTGTACGGTATAAAATCCTATTATTATCCCTACTAATTTCTACAACCTTTTGACCTTCAAAATATTGAAAATCAGAGAAATTTCTTTCCAGCAAAGATTCACCATTTGTCGTAGATTTAATTGTATTCCATAGTAAAATCGCAATATCTCCTCTATTTGCATACTCTTCTGCGTTAAAGGTTTCCATTCCATTATTTAACCCAATCTCACTCATTTTTGAAATGTAATTATCATACCACTTGCCTAAATTACTTTCTAAATTTTGATAGCCTAAACTTCTCACCAAAATGGTAATTGCTTCCGCATAAGAAACTTCTTTATCTGGTCTAAAAGTTCCATCAGTATATCCATTTAATATTCCAAGTCCTGCAGCCTGCTCTATAAAAGTCTTTCCCCAATGTCCTTGAATATCTTGAAACGTTTTTTTACTGGAATTTTTCGCATCTAAAGCATTAACTATCATTTTAGCAAGTTCCGCCCTAGTAACACTTTTTCTAGGTGCATACTCATTGACATTTACGCCATTGACTATTCCAATATGTTCAAGATTTTGAACAGCCTGTTTACAGTTTAATCCTTCTACATCTACAAATGTTTTTGCTTGCACTATCGTAGACGCTGCAACCATTAATAATAATACAACTAAAAATTTTTTCATATGTACCTCCCACGAAATGCTTTCTTGCTATTACAGTCAACATCATGTTATACGCATAATTAAATGAAACTAATTCTATGATTGTTCTTTTTTCATGTGCATAAAATAATTTGTAATTTATTGAGATAGTCTTTTGCATTTCCAACCTTAATGATATAGCTTAATTCCATCATAATTGGTCCTTCTGAAATTTTAATTTCTTTTCCTTCTACCTCCACAGCAATATTTCCATATGGAGTAACATATTCAGTAGAATTCCTTTTTTCCTTTTCAATTACCAACTTTGAATTTTCTCTATCAATCATTACAACTTCATCTAATATTGTTATACTAGTATTATCATATACTATTTTCATTCCGTTTTCAAATTTTTCTAAAATTGCATCATGTTCTTCTTCAATAGAATCGATATGCTCTCCAAAAATTTGACTACTTTTTATCATCACTCTTTGTCTATTCACCTAATTTTCCTGCCTTTATCCCAGTAATCGTTTGATTATCCATAATTGCTGATTGATAAGTGAATGTATTTTTCATCTTTTCTGCATGTTCTTCTTCTGCTATCTTGATAAGTTCATCTATTAACTCACGATATGACATTTCGTTTTGATAATTCCATAAGTAAAAAGCAAATGAACCAGGAATTGTGTTAATTTCATTAACGTATACTTTTCCATCATCATTATCCACGATAAAATCAACTCTAGAAACCCCTTTTGCATTTAGTGCTTTAAATGCTTGTTTCGTGTATTCCTTTACTTGTTTTGTTTGACTTTCTGAAATATCTGCAGGTACTTTTCTTGTCATGGTACTCATACCGCCTTTAGCTCCTAATTTACTACCTTGCAATTTTGACGATTTACCACCATGCAAATATTTATCCTCAAATGTTAAAAACTCAGCCCAATTAACAGGTTGTTCGCAAACAGACACTTTAATATTATCTGCTCTTCCAAGTGCAGAGCAATTCACTTCTGTTAAATGTTCTACTCCATGCTCAACAATAATTCTTTCATCATAATGAATTGCAATTTCAATTGCATTCATTAAACTTTCTCTATCTTTTGCTTTACTAATACCAATACTTGAACCTAAATTTGAAGGTTTCACAAACATTGGATAAGCTAGTGCACTTTCGATGTTAGCAATAACAGCCTCTTCATCTTTTTCCCATTCACCCCTTAGGAAATATGTATATGGTAAAACTGGTATATCGTTTGCTTCAAAAATTTTCTTCATGATGATTTTATCCATTCCCGTACTTGCTCCCAACACTCCTGACGAAGTATATGGTATTCCTGAAAGCTCTAAAAGTCCTTGTAATGTGCCATCTTCTCCATTCATTCCATGCATAGCTGGAATAACAACATCTAATTTGATATATGTTGGCTTTCCAAATAATCCTGTACCTTCCATCATTAATTCTGGTTTATTCGGTAAAATGACCCCTTTCTTAAGAGCATTCTTTTTTGAATCAAAATCTTTATATATCGCTTGATTTAAAAGTTCTTTTCCAACGTACCACTCTCCGTCCAAATGAATATATATTGGAATCACTTCATATTTAGATTTATCAATATTTTCAATAAGTTGTAAACCAGTGATAATGGATACATCATGCTCGCACGCAACCCCTCCAAAAATAACACCAACTTTTTTCATTGCTCTCTCCTTTCCAATTTTGAAATGACGTATATCACTACATCATTCATTATAATTATCTGGCAAATCGTTTTCAAATAATATTACATCACCAGGCATTGTTAACATTGCAAGTTTACGTGTTGCTTCCTCTAAATTGGTTACAACATGAATATTCATATTATCGAATCCATTTTCAAGAAGTCCTTCTTCTATTGGTCTGCTTCTCTTAATTCCAACTAAAATTGCAATATCAACACACTTTGCCATATGCCTACCAAATTCTTTATTGTATTCTACTTCTTTCGCCCCAAGCTCAACCATTCCTGGTGTGATAATAATTTTTCTTCCTTCAAAATTTTTTAATACTTCAAGCGCCATCTTGCTTCCTTCCGGATTAGAATTAAATGCATCATCAATAACAACACTACCATTTGCATTAGGGATTATTTGAAGTCTATGTTCTACCGCTTCAATTTTAGAAATGCCCCTTGCAATTTGCTCTTTGGAAAGTCCAAGAAAAACTGCAATAGCAATTGCACCTAAAATGTTTTGAATGTTTAACTCTCCTAATAATTTGCTAACACATTTTATCTCTCCTATAGACGTAACAGCGATAAATTCTGAGCCTTTGGCAGACATCTTAATATCTTTCGCATACACACTTGCATTTTTATCGTTAATTCCATAAGAAAATTTATTTCTCTCTTTTTCTTCTTGATAAAGCTTACTACAAAATGATCCATCACTTGGTAAAAAGATAGCACATTTTTTCTGATTGCTTTTATCTGCTACTCCATACATATTTGTAAGATTCATTTCATTTCTCTTTGGTATTGCACGAATTAACTCTGATTTTGTTTTAGCAACGTTTTCCACTGTTTTAAATGATTCCAAATGTTGAGGTCCTATGGAGGTAATCATTCCAATTTGTGGATAAACAAAATCACATATTTTACTAATATCTCCTCGATATCTTGCCCCCATTTCCGAAATAAGAATTTCATGTTCTGGCTTTAGTTCTTCCCTTATTACCTTCACATTTCCCATTGTTGTATTATAACTTTCCGGTGTAGCAAGTACATTGTACTTTTCACTTAAAATCGTTTTTAAAATAAACTTTGTGCTCGTTTTTCCATAGCTACCAGTAATTCCAATTCGAATTAAATTTTTATACTTTGGTCTCAATATTTTAAATCTCGCACTATTTATGTAATGATCATTAATTAATGTTTCTGTTGGGAAGGCAAATATAGCACCAAAAATTAAAACAATCGGCATTGTATATATCAATAAGCTATATACTAATATTTTTTTTGCATATGCATCAAGCAAAAACATTTCATGAGACGTACCACTATATCCAACTTCCATTACCGAAAAAATAATTACTATTAAAGCGATAAAAGTAAAAAAGATTAATCGTTTTACTCTTGCTGTATAAACAAGTTTCTTTTTTGCGTTCTTTCTTTCTTTTTTCCATTTCACTATATTTTTTATATTAGCGACTGCAAATACAATATAATATAAAAATAACTGTACAATATATATAATGTCTTTTTCATTTTGCGTTAGCTTCATTTTACTTATCCCAATATATGTGAGACACATGATGATAAAATATATTACGCAAACAATAAATTGCTGAAAGCCTCCGCCGAAAGCTTGCTTTGGATTTTTGTAAATCCATCTAAGATAATCTCTTATTTGATAACTCTCTTGCTGAAATATATGAATTGCTTTTGGCAAACAAAATAAGTAAAGCAGCCATAAAAGCCAAGAGAATAATATTATCATTTTCAAAAGAGTGGAAACAACCATTTCTAGCCTCCTAAAAAGTTTTCTACTATAATATTATATTGAGCCGAAGCATCAATATAAGAAAAATGACCTGCATTGTTTAACACGACAAGACCACTATCTTTGATTTCTTTTTCCATTATTTTCGCCATGTAAAGAGGCGTATCTTCATCTTTATCTCCCCAAATAAGCAGGCACGGATTTTGAATTTTTTTCAAATTGTCTTTCAAATCTAATTGAATCACTTTATTAAATGTTTCTCGCATTACGTCTGATTGTATATTAGCATAATCACTAGAACCATACTTTTTTCTAAGAGCATTTAATTTTTCATCATATGTTTCTTTGGAAGAAACTATTTTTAAAAAGAACTTTCCAAATTTATAGCTTTTTATTTTCCACCATTTCTGGAATGTCATTTTTTTCTTTAAGCCTGCTGCATCTGTTAAAACAATTTTATGAAATAAATTTGGATAGTTTGATGCTAAATAAATAATGACTCTTCCTCCAAACGAATGCCCTATCACATCCGGTTGATGGATATTTAATTTTTCCATAAATTCTTTTACCATTTCAGAATATTCAGGCACTCCCCATGCTTCTTTTAAGCACTCACTTTTTCCTCCTTGACCCGGGAAATCAAGCACAACAACTCTTCTTGTTGTCTTAAAGAATTGCCATATGGGAGCCATTGCCGGAATAGAAGCCATCCAGCCATGTAAAATTAAAAGTGTTTCTTCGCCTTCGCCAAAAATCTCATAATTGATATTGACGTCTTTAATCTTAATAACCATACTGCCTCCATCATAAAATTTCTCTATTTATATTGTATGCTTAATAGAGGCAAAAAGCAATTAAATTTTAGAACAAATATAAAAACTGCTAGTACGAGGTTACTAGCAGTTATGTACACTTTTTTTATAATTCATGATTCTACTTATCTTATTAGTAGGTAGCCAAAAATTTATGATATTTCTACTTTTCTTTCAAAACATTTTAAACGTTTTCTATAATGTGTAAGAATAATGTGTGTATGTTTCTAGCGTTGTGCCACTTGTAGTTTTCGCTTTGTGTGTTATTTTTAATCTATAGGTGTAATTTTTGTCAACTGAATAGTCAGTATCCTCTACTCCAGCCGCCATATAGTCTTCATCTGTTAATGTATAAATTGTATTCCAACCAGCATTAATATATTTTTGCAATTCCACTTTTACGTAAGCATTTCTTGGAGCACCAGTAGTCGTAGTCCCATCAATAAAAAAGTGCTTTTGGGTTGAAGTTGTACTAGTTAAATCAAAGCTGTATGAACATGTTCCTAAATACGACCAATTGATACCATCCGGTTCCTTCATTTTGGCAAAGCTACTTACTCCTAAAGCAAAAATAAAAATACTTAATACTACAAATGTTGCTATTTTTAAGGCTATATTTTTTGTCATATTTTTCACCTAAAACTTGGCTACACTATAATACTATTTTTTTAATTATTTTGGGACTTTTCTTCTACAAACTTTATGTTTTCTAATACTTTAAGTAACATTTCTTTAGACCCGTTAGTATATAAATCGTTTATTTTTCCATTCTCATTCCACGTTATAATTTTATGCGAACTATTTTCGCAATAAACCATGTCTTTACCATTTACTATAATTTCTTCAATTTCGCCACTTTCCGTATTTATCTCTCGGATACTGATATTAGATTTGCTTTCAGCTTCAAATATAATAAAATTTTGTTCGTTATTTTCAAAAGTAATGATTTCTTTTTTAGAGAATTTCTTATGTGTTTTTAATTCATAATCCACAGGCAAATACCCAAAATAAACACTATCTGCTCTAAAATCTTTTCCTTCTCGTATAATATTTGTATTATTACTCTTCACTGCACTATATTCATCCTGCACATTGAGTATGTACTTAATGAAGTTTTCACGCCATGCACCCACACTAGTAATTGCAAGAGCAGAAAGCAACATCATTACTGCTGCAATGATTAAAATTTTTCTTGGTGTACTAACTCTCACAATTTTATGTTCTTCTTTTTTATCTGCTTTCTTATTTCTCTTTAGACTTTCTTCTTCAACATCATCAAATAACTTTTGCATTTTCTCTTCATGCTCTTTCGAAAATTCAAATGCAGGCTTGTCCAAATTTTCTAAATCTTCCTTTGTCAATTCATTAATTGCAGCAGGTCCTGCTTCTTTGATTAATTCATTTAGAATCTCGTCTACCATTTTCTCGTCCATCATCAAGTCCCTCCTCTCTTAATACTTCAAGTAGTTTTGCTTTCGCTCTCGTTAATCTTTTCTTTACTGTTTCATAATTGGCATTTAATATTTTCATCGTACGTTCTCGAGAATAGCCATATACTTTCTCAAGTAATAGAACATCTCTATAAATATCCGGTAAGCCTAATATCGCTTTCACAATTCTCTCTGTAGAATCTTTAGAAATTACCATAGAAGACACACCTCTCGTTATATGCACTTTAGAATCATCTATAAATTCTGCTGCATCTTCTTCTGCGTTTAAGTACAATTTCTTTTTATAAATATCTTTCGCAACATTTCTAGTAACTACTTTTAAAAAGTTGCAAGTCATTGCAGGATTGTCTTCCTGAATTCTATCTAAGCATTTCGATATTTTGAAGAATGCTTGCTGCACTGCATCTTCGGCTTCACCCGTATCATATAAAATATTGTACGCTTCTCGTTGCATTATGTATCTATATTTATCATATAGCCTTGATAATTTTTGAGCATCTTCACTACTGTATTGTTTGTACACGATTATTCCTCCATATCTTTTTGTATTAAAATCTACATATATTATTACGAAAATCTCGCAAGGGTAGTTTAACACGTTACATAAACAATTTCAAGTAATGAAAGTAATTTTTTGTAAATTTTTTATGTTACGGCATGAGTCAAATATAGATTAGGAGCTAAACTACGGTTCTTTCCCGTATTCTTGAAATAAAAATTCAACATCTTCATTCAAAAATTTGGCTAATAAAACAGCCTCTTTTACAGTAATTGAAACTTCTCCTCTTTCTTTTTTAAAATAATTTGCAGGACTTCTATTAATTACTTTGGCCATATCATTAATGGTTAAGTTTTTCTCTTTACGAATTGTTTCTAGATTCTTATACATATTGCACCTCCGCGCTTACATATTATTACACAATATGCAATACGTCAATGAATTTTAGTCATATTTTGAAAATTAATTCTCTATTTTTCGCATATAATGTGAATACTTTTTTACTAATCGCCGCAATCCATGAATAGACTTCTCATGCGATATTGTTATATTGATGATAAAGAGAAATACATCCGTCATCTATTCCTTTTATCTTATTTTGTGCGATTTTATTCTCTGCATTCAAAAATTAATGTCATAATATGTAATTTATATATTCATTTCATGTAATGAAAGTTATAATACTTTGTAGGAGGCGAATGTCTATGGAAAGATCAAATATTTTTGGGCAGAGAATTAGAGCACTTCGCAAAGGATTAAAACTGACACAAGAACAAGTTGCTAAACAACTCAACATCTCTGTTGCAGCTTTATCTCGCTATGAAAAAGGTTCTTTTGAACCAAAGTCACTTGCATTAATCGTTGACTTAGCAATGCTTTATAAGGTATCTACTGACTATTTGCTTGGAAAAACTGATTTAAAAAATCCAGAGTTAGATTTTGATAAATTAGATATTGGTTTATCTAGTAAAACTTATGAAACTCTTACTGATAAACAAAAAGAACAAATAAAGAAGATTATGCTAATACTTGTTGGCGAAGATAATTAAATTAAGAGGGTGTGTTAAAATAAACATTTTAACTCATCCTCTTTTTTCTTATGTTTATTTCATTTCTTCTCGTTTATAAATCCGATGGATCAACTAAATAATCTAAAGAAACATTAAAATAATTAGCAACTCGAACAGCATCTTTTACTGATAACTCTCTTCTTCCTAGTTCCCAACTAGATATTTTTGAGCGACTAACACCTAATGCTCTTCCCATCGTTGCTTGTGAGAGTTTTTTTCTTTTCCTTAGTAACTTTATTCCTTGTATAATATTGTTTTCCATATAGCTATACCCCTCCCACGATATAAACTGACCACCCTATTATTTGGGGACAACCATATTGTAAGAATACCTTCTCACTTTTTATGCTTACATAGTAAACGTTCCGCCAGGAGTATCTAAAATCATAAATATTTTTTCTTCTTTTCCATTCTCGATATTAATATATACAATAAAATCTCTATCGTGCATTTTTCCTCTAAATTCATACGTTGTTAGTTCCGTTCTCCAGTCAGTTGGTATTACTGCAACGTTACTCGAAACAATATCTAATTTAGGATTCAGTCTTTCTTGTGCTTCTTGCATAGATATATGTGCTGTCGGAATTTCTCTTACATGATGCGAATTTAAATAGCCCTGTGTTTCAAGTCCTAAAATTTCACCATTATCTAATGCAACTTTTACTTTAATTAAATCAGGATAACATATGATTCCACTTTGTGTGTACGCATAATTAATTGTAAGAATGCCATTTTCATTCGTGAAATATGATTCTTTCATATCACTATACCCATGACGATTCAAATATTCTTTACCTATACTATTTGCTTGTTCTTTTAAAATATTTTCTTGTTCCACTATTCTATCAATATTTAATAATAACACCTTCCCACCTTGCTCTGTAACATTAATATCCCCCTCATTGCCATCTTTTAATGTAAACTCAAAACTATACGTGCGCATGTTACCATCAACAATTCCATTGCTCCTTAGATTCGTTATTGACTCTTTATCAACATACTCATATACAATTTCTTGTGCTTCTTCTTCTGTTATTTTATCATCCCCAAGTCCTAAAGGAGTAGTACTAGTCATGTGTTCAGAAAAGGGTCCATCATATATTAAGCCTTCATAATCTTGCATGTCTTCTTCTATTTGAGAAAAACTATCTTTAGAAATATTGGCAACTTCTTGCGCTAAAAAAGCAGTATTTTCTTCTTTGGTTAATTCATCCCAAGAAATACTATTACTAGAAAAATCATTTGCTAGGCCTTGGATTGTCATATTAAGTGTTTGACATGTTTGATAGTAATTATCTAAATTTTGATAATCCTCTTCTTTTAATGTATTTCCATCAATTAATTTATTGGATAAACTATAAGAATAGTCGCTTAATTGATTAAAAAATTTTACAGCGTTGTTTAAAATGTTGTTTGTCGTTGGAATTTGTGAAAGTGATGATTGTGCTAAATCTGCTTTACGCCATATATTACTTAGTGTTTTGGCAGAGTACTGTGGAGTACTTGTTATTTGAGCTTTTGCAAGTAATACTTCAACATTATCTACATATTCTACAAGTTCATAGAACGCTTTGTTATACGTATTTAATAGTGTTTGATTAATCTTTTTATTTTGTATTCCCAAATAAAGTGCCATAAAAAAGAAGATTATCATTACTACACTTGCAAGTCTTAAGCCACCATTGAAGTTAATTTTTTTATTTAATAATTCTCTCAATGTCTTATCACCTCTTCAGTTATTTTTTTCTAAAAAAAGAATAAATATACATTCCACATTAAAAATATGATAAAATATTATTTATATCAATGATATGGAGGGATATTATGTCTAAAAAAATAGTCGTACTTTATGCTTCTGTTGGTGGTGGCCATTTTAAAGCAGCCGAAGCAATTAAAAATTATATTGTTGAAAACTATCCTGAAAACGAAGTAGAAATGTTAGATGCTTTAAAGTATACAAACAAGGCCATTGACAAAATAATCATTAATTCCTATATAAATATGGCAAGATATTCACCAGAATTATGGGGAGAGATTTATAAATTAAGTGCAAAGCAATACTCTGTTGCCAATTTTAGCAATAGCGTACAAAAATTACTTTCGCTTAAACTTGTTAAATATTTTAGAGAACAAAAACCAGATATTATCGTATCAACACATCCTTTTATTACCGAGATGTGTGCTGTACTAAAAAAGAAAGAAAAAATTTCATCTAAACTTAATGTAATCATTACTGACTATGCCTCCCATAGATTTTGGGAATTAAAACCTGAATACGTTGATAATTACTTTGTCGCAAACACTACCACAAAATATACTATGATTTCACATGGAATTGATTCTGATAAAATACATGTTACAGGAATTCCAATATCACCTGCATTTTTTAAAAATTATCATAAAGAGGAACTTTATGATGAATTTAATTTAGATAAAACTAAAAAGACTGTTTTAATTTTTGGTGGTGGCGAATATGGACTTTCTAATATCAAGAATTTTTATACTGGTCTTTTAAATGTTGATGAAGATGTACAAATTGTTACAATTGCTGGCAAACGTGTAAAAAGTCAAAAGATGTTTCGTAAATTAGCAGATGCATCTAACAAAAAAGTAGTTGTATTAGGCTACACAAATAAAGTTCCACAATTAATGCAAATTGCTGATTTAGTTGTTTCTAAACCTGGTGGCCTAACAACAACTGAAATTATTAATAGTCAAGTACCTTTCGCAATTATTAATCCAATACCAGGTCAAGAAGAAGAAAATGCAAACTTTTTATTAAACAGCGGTGCAGCTGTTAGAATTTTTGACTCCAAAAATTCTAAACCTTTTTTGGATAATCTTTTAAGTGATAATATTAGATTAGAAAACATTAAGCTAATGCAACAACACATTGCAAAACCTCAATCTACCAAAGATATTGTAGAAATACTATTGAAAGATTAATAAAAACTAATA
Organism: Clostridia bacterium; assembly: GCA_017469465.1. Taxonomy (GTDB): domain Bacteria; phylum Bacillota; class Clostridia; order TANB77; family UBA1234; genus UBA1234. Next base: position 27,114 of record JAFUGH010000046.1, read on the forward strand.
TATTTATTAGCAAGCCATAATTTCAAAATTGTTGGTTTAACATAGATATGTCACAGTAACAAAATTAAATAAAAAGGAAATACCTTAAAAATATGATATAATTTTTTAGTCACAAAAAATAAATATCGATGGAGGTATTTCCTATGAATAATATAACACAAGATATAC
>JAFUGH010000019.1 GCA_017469465.1 Clostridia bacterium
ACTAAACTGGCAACCATCATTACAATTCGAAGAGGGACTAAAACGCACAGTAAAATGGTATCTTGAAAATCAAGAATGGTTGGATAATATTACCAGTGGTGATTATGTGAATTACTATAAACAGATGTATGAGGAAAGATAGAGATTATGAATATTGATGATGCAAGAATAATAGACCTGACAAAGATTTTGGATTCGCGCGGGAATCTTTCTATTATAGAAGAAAATAAAGATATTCCTTTTAAAATAGAAAGGACTTATTGGATTTATGATGTCCCTGGTGGAGAAGTTAGAGGAGGTCATGCATATAAGGAAAATCAAGAATTTATTGTTGCATTGTCTGGAAGTTTTGATGTCGTTTTGGATGACGGCAAAGAACAAAAGATATTTTCTCTGAACAGGTCATATTATGGTTTATATGTACCTAAAGGAATGTGGCGGCAAATGAAAAACTTCTCTACAAATTCATTGGCATTAGTTCTTTCTTCTACAAAATTCGATGAAAATGACTATGTGATGGATTACAAAGAATATAAAACATTCCGAAAGGACAAAACAGACTTTCCAATTATATATAAAAACAAAAATGTAATACTTGACAATTCATCTAATGTGATACAAATCAAGAGCAGCAATGTTTTTGATTGTTCGTTGTGTAAATTAAATCAAGTCCAAGATCAAAAGGGTAATTTAACATATATTTATGAAAATATTCATTTACCATTTTCTATAAGAAGAGTATTTTATAGTTATGATATACCAGGCGGCGAGGAACGAGGTGCTCATGCCCATAAAAAGTGCCATCAGTTTCTAATTGCGGCCAGTGGTAGTTTTGAAGTAGTATTAGATGATGGTATAAACAAACGTACAGTGTTATTAAATCGTCCTTTTTGGGGATTGCATATACCTCCTGGTATATGGGCATCCGAACAAGGATTTTCATCGGGGAGTATATGTTTAGTTCTGGCTTCTGATGAATATGATGCGGATGACTATATTAGAAATTATAACGATTATATAGAATATAGAATATATAAATAAGTTACATAATGATTAAACTATTAGATTTACAGGCAATCACTAATATGCATAGTGATGAATATAAGAAAGCTGTAAGTAGGGTAATTGATTCAGGTTGGTTTTTGCAAGGTAATGAAATTAAAAAATTTGAAACTGATTATGCGCAATATATTGGAACAAAGCATTGTATTTCTGTAGCCAATGGATTAGATGCTCTTTACTTAATACTACGGGCTTACAAAGAACAGGGATTAATGATGGATGGAGATGAGATTATCGTCCCTGCTAATACTTATATAGCTACAATTATAAGTATCACACGCAATAAACTGGTTCCTGTATTAGTAGAACCTACCTGGGAAAATTTAGAGATTGATATTGACAAAATAGAGACCGCTATAACACCTAAGACTAAAGGTATAATGATTGTTCATCTTTATGGACGTGTTGCCTATGATGATAAATTGAAAGATATATGCAAAAAATATAGATTAAAATTGTTGGAAGATTGCGCACAAAGTCAAGGTTGCGCATGGAAAGGAATCAAAACAGGATCTTTAGGAGATGCCGCTGCTCATAGTTTCTATCCAGGTAAGAATTTGGGAGCATTTGGTGATGCAGGGGCTGTAACAACCAATGACTCGGAACTTGCTTCCATTATAAGTGCTTTATCTAATTATGGTAGTCAAGAAAAATATATATTCAAATATATTGGTATAAACAGTCGTATATCAGAAATGGATGCCGCAGTGTTAGACATTAAATTAAAGTATCTAGATGATGATAATAAACAACGCCAAAGGTTAGCTGCATATTATTATTCTAACATTGCAAACCCATTAATTTCTCTTCCCAAATATATTGATGATGAAAATAATGTCTATCATCAGTTTCCCATTTTTTGTGAGCGTCGTAATGAATTGCAAAAATATTTGAATTCTAATAATATTCAAACTTTGATTCATTATCCAATTCCGCCACATAAACAAGAGTGTTATAAAAAATGGAATGACAAATCCTATCCTATAACAGAAAAAATCCATGCTCAAGAACTTAGTATCCCTATGAATCAGAAAATCTCTCAAGACGAAGCATTTGAAGTTGTAAGAGTTCTAAATAGTTTTAAATAAATGTAGAGAATTAATTATGTCCAATAATTCAAGAATACTCAAGAATACACTTTTCATGTATATCCGTATGGGCATATCTATGCTCGTCGGATTATATACTACAAGAGTGGTCTTAAATGTTCTTGGAGTAGAAGATTATGGATTATATAATGTAATTGGAGGAATCGTTGCACTCTTTTCTGTCTTGAGCAATGCTCTTGTTAATACCACCTCTCGTTTCATAACTGTTTCTTTAGCTCATGGAAATATTCTTGAGGCACGAAAAATTTTCAGCATGGCATTTTTTATTCATTTGATAGTTGGTGTGCTGATAGTAATTTTAGGAGAAACTGTTGGCCTTTGGTATTTACATAATAAATTAGTTATCCCAGCAGGAAGAAATATTGCAGCTGAGTGGTTATATCAATTTACTATTATCTCTGCTTTTATTTCTACGTTGATAATTCCTTATAATGCAACTATAATAGCACATGAAAATATTAACATTTATGCAATTATTCAGATCATTGACATACTCTTAAAATTTGGAATAGTTATTATATTAAAATTCATTCCAACCGACAAACTGATATTCTATGCTTTTCTAATGTTAATGACTACAATATTCAATTTCACTATATCTTTCGTTTATTGTAAGAAAAAATGTAGTGAAGTTAAATATATGTTCTTTTGGAGTTGGAAAATATTCAAAGATATCCTTCGATTCATTGGATGGGCTATAGTTGGAAATTTCTCTCATATGTTCTATACTCAAGGTATTAACCTAATGTTAAATGTTTTTTGTGGCCCTGCTGTCAATGCAGCAAGAGGAATTGCTGTGCAAGTTGAAGGTGCGGTTAGACAATTTGCAAATAATATTCAAACAGCTATAAATCCTCAAATTATTAAGAGTTATGCGGTAAATGAAATGGATAGAATGTATTTTCTTATTATCGCTAGTTCTAGATTATGCTTTTACTTACTATTTGCTATATCATTACCCATTTTTATTGAAACAGAATTTTTACTGAAACTATGGCTGGGAAATGTTCCTGACCATACAGTTAATTTTGTAAGAATAATTTTAATAAGTGTTCTTCTTGATACGTTTGTAAATCCAATGTTTACGGCAAATTTAGCATCGGGTAAGTTGGCTATCTATCATGGTACTCTATCTGTTTTGATGTATGGATTTATGTTCATTACATACTTTACAATAAAATCTACACATATACCGGAATCAGTCTTTTTGTGTTATTTGACAGCAAGTATCATAGGATATATAATGAAAATATTCATTATGAATTATCAAATAGGTCTTAAACCTAAAGTTTATACTCGTAAGATGATTGTACCGGTAGTTATGACAATAATTATTTCTCTTATTGTTCCTCTAACAGTACATTATTTACTAACACAAGGATGGGGAGATTTTCTCATTACCTCTATTGTTTCTATACTATCGGTAGCAATAACTGCATATTTAGTGGGTATAACGAGAGAAGAACGAAAAATTGCTTTAAATTTTGTTAGAAATCGTTTAACTATTATCAAATCTAAATCAAAATTGTAATGTCTTTAAAACAATATCTAAAAAGAGGTATTAAATATATTATAAATGGGCAACCTGTGTTACATACAACTGCGAATATTGTAACTTCATCTTGGAACGATTTACTAAAGGATAAGCGTATCCTCATTACTGGTGGTTCCAAAGGTATTGGCTTTTCCATGGCTAAGAAGTTTGTATCAGAAGGAGCTAAGGTTATGATTACTGGAAGGAATGAAGATTCTCTTAAAACTGTAGCGGATGAACTCGGTTGCATGTATTGGTGTATGGATGTTTCAAATACAGATAAAGTCTGTCAGCAGTTCAAAAATGTTGATGAACAGATTGGAGGTTTTAATTGTTTAATCAACAATGCGGGAATCTCTCTGCATGAAAAAAGTTTTTTTGATGTAACGGTTAATCAGTTTGATAGTCAATTTTCCACTAATTTAAAAGGGGGATATTTTTTAACTCAGTGTTTTACAGATATTTGTAAGGGGGGAGAAATAACAGCAAAGTTATCTTTATCTCTTCTCAACGAGGTTTTTTTGTAGATGATATTCCATATGGCTTGACAAAGGCCACTATTAATAGTCTGGTTCAAGGTTTAGCATATGATTTAATAGAATATGGTATTCGAGTCTATGGATTGGCTCCCGGTGCCACTTTAACAGATTTAATAGGAGAAGAAATTAACGGCAATCTTTATTACGAATTAAACCGGTCAAAACGGTTATATTTGCCAGAAGAGGTAGCTGAAATTGCGGCTTTCCTATTAACAGATATAGCTAATTGTTTGTCCGGCAACATTCTTGTATGTGATGAAGGTCGGTCAATCAATAGTTATAAAAAGAAATGAAAAATCCAATTCGCTCTTTTATTAAAAGTTTTATAAAACAACGTTATGGTACAATTATCCCTGCCAATATCTCTATTTTAGGCACAAATGAATTATTGCGTAATCGTAAAGCCTTGGTAACAGGTGGTGGAAACGGTATAGGAAAAGCCATTGTAGAGGAATTTTTAAAAGCAGGATGTGATGTTGTATTTACATCTAGAAATGAAGAAAAAGCTAAACACTGTGAAGAAGAATTTAGGAAAATCTATCCCAACAGGAAGATTTTAGGAATTAAAATGGATATCAGACAAGTAGATTCATTTCAATATATATTTAATATTATAGTAACACAATTTGGAAGCATAGATATACTTGTTAATAATGCAGGGGTTGGTGAAGGTTGGTGGTGTCATACAAGTGTAGAAGAATTTGACAATGTTATTGAAACAAATCTTAGGGGACCATTCTTCCTTACAGAAATAGTTGCTAGATATATGAGAGACAATAATATTAAGGGAAATATTCTTAATATTTGTTCTTCAGCAGGTTTGAGACCTGCAAATACAGCTTATAGATTATCAAAATGGTCAATGAGGGCATTTACATTGGGTTTAGCAAAAACTTTGATTCCGTATGATATAGTGGTAAATGGGATTGCTCCAGGGCCAACGGCGACAGCTATGATGGCGCGTCAAGATAATAGTAATTTAAGTAAACCTGGTTCTCCCAGCGGGAGAATGGCAACACCTCAAGAAATTGCTAATATGGCTGTTATTTATGTCAGCAATATGTCTCGTACAATTGTAGGAGATATTTGTTATATGGCAGGAGGATCGGGATTATTGACCGTAGATGATACGAATATCTACACGTTTTAAATATAGTAAGATTATGTATACTTCGGAAAAGAACATACAAATTTTAATAGCGTTGATGAAAAAGCACGGGGTCCATGATATCATAATTTCCCCGGGGGCCATGAATCATACATTTGCAGCAAGTGTGCAAAATGATCCAGATTTTAGAGTATATTCGTGTATTGATGAACGTTCTGCTGGATATATGGCTTGTGGTATGGCGGAGGAAACAGGCAAACCTGTTGCATTGAGTTGCACTGGTGCAACTGCTTCAAGAAATTATATGCCAGCCTTAACTGAAGCTTTTTATAGAAAACTTCCTATTTTGGCAATAACATCTTTAAGTACAAGACAATTTGTCGGACAATTAGTGGGACAACAGATAGACCGCTCTCAACAACCTAAAGATATTGTTGTAGAATCTGTATATATTTCACCTGTGAAAGATGATAAAGATTATTTAGTTTGTGAAAGAGATATTAATAAAGCATTGCTGGCATTAACTTTTCATGGAGGAGGTCCGGTACATATTGACTTAGGAACAACTTTTGGAAAAATAAATGCACAACAACTTCCTGATGTAAGAATTATACGTCGCTATACTAATATAGATTCGTTGCCGCAAATTCCGCATGGACGTATTGCTGTAATGATGGGAGTACATAGTTTTATAAATACAGAGTTAGAGAAGGCTATAGACGACTTTTGTTCTACTTACGATGCAATTGTCCTTACTCCAAATCCACGCAGTTATACAGGAAAATATGCCGTGAATCCTGGATTATTATTCAGTCAGCTTGGATATTCCGGTCCGCTAAATAGAATGGATCTGTGTATTCATATTGGCGAAGTAAATACTGATGCGGTGGGATTTGTTATTAAGCCTAAGAATGTTTGGAGGGTAAGTTGTGATGGACAAGTTAAAGATAGGTATGATAAACTCTCTGCTATATTTCAAATGACAGAAATTGAATTTTTCCGTCATTATGCAAAAAGCAATATTAATCAAAATATACAATTGCAAGAGTTCGAAGAAGCGGATACACAAATTAGAAAAAAAATTCCAGAATTACCATTTAGTAATGGTTGGATTGCACAACGAATTGCTCCTATAATACCTGAAAATGCAAAACTTCATCTTGGTATTCTTAATTCAGTAAGAGCTTTTGATTATGCTAAACCTCAACACAAGCTTTTAACTTTTGCTAACATAGGTGGCTTTGGAATAGATGGTTGTATATCCTCAATGGTCGGAGCATCTATCAAATCTCCTAAGACAGAATTTTTTGGAATATTCGGAGATTTAGTTTTCTTTTATGATATGAATGTATTTGGTAATCGTCATATCGGGAAAAATCTGCACATCATTGTGGTTAATAATGACGGAGGACAACAATTCAGAAACTTTGATCATCCTGCATCTAAATTAGGAATGGAATCAGAACCATATATCGTTGGAGCAGGACACTATGGACCAAAGTCTCAAACATTAATAAAAAATTATGTAGAAAATCTTGGCATCAAATACCTTTCGGCATCAAATAAAAAAGATTTTGAAGATATACTTCCAGAATTTATGGAAAACGGTCAATCTGTAGTATTGGAAGCATTTACTAATAAAGATGAAGAAAATGAAGCATTTGTCCTGTTACGAAATTTGATACCTGCAAATACAGGTTTAACAACATCCTTAAAAGGTGCCATATTAAATCATATGAGTGATGAAAACGTTGGTAAACTAAAGAAGTTCTTAAAACGAAGTTAAATCTATCTATGGAAAAACATAAAATATTGGTTTTAGGTGGTACTGGTGCTATTGGAACACATTTAGTAAATTTATTGAAAGACAGCGTTTATAATGTGATAGTAACAAGTAGAAGATATCATCAGTCTTCAAGAAATATCACTTATATGCAAGGCAATGCTCATGATCTTAATTTCCTTTGTAAATTATTAAGTAAGCGATATAAAGCCATAGTTAATTTTATGACTTACCGTTCAGATGAATTTGAGACAGTTGTGCCTTTATTGCTTAAAGCAACTGATCAATATTTTTTCTTATCTTCATGCAGGAGTTATGCTGGTTCTGATGAAATATTGGATGAGCATGCATCTCAATGGTTAGATGTTTGTAAAGATGAAGAATATCTTCAAACAGATGACTATGCTCTTGCTAAAGCCAGACAAGAAAGAATATTAAGAAATAGTAAATATAGTAATTATACTATTGTTCGACCTTATCTTACTTACTCTGAACAACGACTGCAATTAGGTTTTTTTGAACAAAATTCATGGCTATTACGTGCTATGCTCGGTAAGACCATCGTATTTTCTGATGATTTGGCCAAGAAATATACAACACTTACTTATGGTAAGGATGTGGCAATGGCAATTTTTTTACTTATTGGTAAAGAGCAATCATTAGGAGAAGCAATCAATATAACATGTACTAAGGCTTTATTATGGAAAGAAATTCTGGAAATTTATGTTGATGAATTAGAGAAATGTTTTGGACATAAAATTAAAGTATTAATGCTGCAAAAAGCTCCTATTGAAGATTGGCCATCGGAAAGATGGACATATAAATATGATAGATTATGTAATCGTAGGTTTAGTAATCAAAAATTGATTTCTATCATAGGAAAGTATGACTTTATAGACCCAGAAGAAGGATTACGTCATGTTATTCGAACTTTTTACAAAGAACCTTTTCGTACGGGTTTCTCTTGGGCTCAACAAGCAAGATTTGATAGAATCACTGGAGAATGGTTGCCATTAATAAAGATATCGTCCATAAGAGACTATCTATCATACATGAAACATCGACTTTCAAGATAATACTTTATCCTTACAATATTAAATTAAAACACTCAAACAATGATAATAGGTTACACAACAGGGGTATATGATATGTTTCATATAGGTCATTTAAACATTCTTAGACGAGCAAAAGAACGCTGTGATTATTTAATAGTTGGGGTAAGTACTGATGAATGCGTCGAAAACTATAAAAGTCGTCGTCCAATGATTCCATATGAACAACGAGCAGCTATTGTCGCTGCCATAAAATATGTAGATGAAGTTGTGCCTCAAACTACGATGGACAAGTTAGAATTTTTAAAAAAGCGTCATTTTGATGTGATGTTTCATGGAGATGAATGGAAAGGAACTGAATTATACAATCGCTACGAGCAAGAATTTGCTTTGTATGATACCCGTATAGAATATCTTCCTCATACAGATGGAATAAGTTCAACTATAATTAGACAAAAAATAGATGGATAATATTATTGTAATAACACAAAACGTGAAACTTCCATCACTTGCTAAATTAAAAGATAAGCTTATTGATGGAGATGTATTAGTAGTTTCCACTCAATTCATTTTTGAAAATGAAAGAGAGATTATTAACAATGTACTATGTAGGCAATGTCAATATATAAATTTTGCGGATTTACTCTCAGATAAAGAAAGACAACGATGTGACGAAGAAGCCTTTGATAAATCTATTAAAAGGGTAGATCTATATTACGATCGTATAAAAGTTCTGAAGAATGAACGAATTGTAGCCCATTTACAAGATAAATATCCTTGTAAAAACTGTATTCTTGTTAGTGATGATTTGGGTATTTGTCGCGAGGTTTGGGGGAAAAATGGATATATTTATATCAAATGCGAATATTATCATGAGTCTTCGGCAGAAATATCAATAGGAAGATTACATAGAATCTTTAATGCTGTGATTTCTCAATTAAAAATAATAAAGAGATTTTATAAAAGGAATATTTTTAAAACTATTTTTAATGGACAAAAATATTTATTTTTTGGAAGTACCAATCGTATTGGTTACCGAATGAATTTAGATTTTAAAACCGCATCAAAAATTGAAAATATCAAGTTTATCATAGAGTATTACAGTATTATATTATTTGGGATTATGCCCAAGAATAATACTATTAGAATGACAACTCTGCATGAAGATAGTCATTGGAGACTTCCTGATAATAAAAATTTCAATACAAAGAAAATCCAAGATGGATACTTGCCTCCAAATTATACAAGCCGATATCTATATTTTTTTGGTGAAAATACAGAGTTTTATACTTGGGATGAAATAGGATGTCATACTTTTCAGAATCATCATCTCAAAAATGCTATTATGCCATTTCGTAAGAAATTATTTTTACCTAAACCTAAATTTCCTAAAATAGTAAAAAAGGTATTATGTGTGGCAAGTGGAGCAGGGGATTGGACTGCAATTAAGAACCGAAGTGATGAAGATATGATGCTTATGGTATTTGGAAAAGTTGCCAAAATATTTCCAAATATTGAATTTGTCTATCGTTGTCATCCGGTTTGGATTCATCCTAAGCACCAAGGAGTGAATTCCATTAACCGTGCTGCTGAATATCTTCATTGGTTAAATCTTCCAAATTTTAGATTATCTGGAAATATTCCAAGTGCGAATAATGAAAAAGGAGAATTTATTCTCTCATATAACCGTAGCTCTTTCGAAGAAGACTTAAATGATGTTGATATTGTATTTGGAGAACATTCGGTATCTATGCTTGATGCTGGATTCAAAAATATTATGTTCGCTTCTTGTAATGTTACAGGACATAGAAATTTTTTTGAAGATATTACAAATTTAGGGTTTCCTCATTGTGAAAGTATAGAGGAGATTGTAAGATTGATAAAGTCTTTACCAGAGGGACATTTTCAGAAATCTTATAACCAGGCTATTGAAAATTATAACAAAATGACAGATAGGGAATAAAATATATTCTAAAATCATATATAGAACTAATTCTTACCATTAAACAATAAAAACATGACAACTATCCTTTGTACATTATATAATAGTCTATACCTTGATAAAGGTTTAGTTTTGTATGATTCACTTTGCAAGAATGCTAAAGATTTTAAATTGTACGTACTTTGTATGGATGATAGGTGTTATGATGTTTTAACATCCATACATCAGAAGTATCATATCCCCGTGCGATTAAAAGATTTAGAATCAGAAGACAAGGAACTATTAAAAGCAAAGTTCAATCGACCTACAAGTGAATATTGCTGGACTTGTTCTTCAGCATTTATCAAGTATGTGTTACAGCATTTTGAGGAACAGATTTGTACTTATGTTGATGCTGATATGTATTTCTATAACGATCCTCAGATTTTGATTGATGAAATGTTATCTATAAAGAAAAGTGTAATGGTTATCCCACATAGATTTCCAAAAGCAACAGAATATTTGGCAAAAACTGTAGGAAAATATTGTGTGGAATTTAATACTTTTTTGAATACAAAAGAATCTTTGAATGTATTAGATTTTTGGCAAAAACGTTGTATAGAATGTTGTAGTAATTTGGGAGATGGGATTCATTGGGGAGATCAAAAATATCTAGAAGAGTTAGTACAGAAATTTGATTGTGTATATGTTTGCCAACACAATGGCGCAGGAATTGCTCCATGGAATATTACTTTATATTATTATAATGAAAATGAATTAATTTATAAACCTGATAATAAATCGTGTTCATTAATTTTTTACCATTTTCAATCGATTTCTTATATTACCAAATCTATAGTAGATACAAATATTGATAATAAAGCAGATAAATATTTCATAGAAAATATTTATAAACCATATTTAGTTGCATTAGATATAAAGAAGGAAGAATTATCAAAAAAGTATGGTATATATGAGTTGATTCGTGAACATCCATATAAACACTCTAAATTCTGGTTTGTAAAGAAATATAGTCTTGGACAATACATTTTATTTTTGAACCGAAAAATGCAAGGGAGAATAATATTAGACATAAGGCATATGTAAAAAAATTAGATTGCTTCATATACTCTTTATAAAGAACAGACATTTTCTCCATGATTAAGTAATAATCATCATAATTAATATTATGCTTAGTAAATTCTTTGTATATCTAACTGTTGCCATTGAGAAGATCTATAATAAGAGTAAGACATTAATAGGTAACTTATTTGCAAAATCTTACCTTCAATGGCGGGGTGCGGAGTTTAACGCAAGTCAAGTTCATTTTCATGGATATACTTATATTCGTATAGGCAAGAATGCTCAAGTAAAAATCGGAGATGATTTTGTAAGTAACAGCGGAGTATATAATGCAATAGACAATAAAGTTTGTTCCAAGATAGTTGTAGGAGAAAATGCAAAACTAACTATAGGCAACCAATCAGGGATGTCAAATACAGTATTGTATTGTGTTGATGAAATAACAATAGGAGACTATGTCAATATAGGAGCAGGTTGTTTAATTATGGATACCAATTTTCACAGCACTTATTGGAAAGACAGAGAAGACAGAACGAAAGACTGTAAGTTGAGAAAGAATTCTCCTATAAATATCGGTAACTATGCCTTTATTGGAGCAAACTGTATTATTTGCAAAGGTGTAACGATAGGTGATAAATCTATGATAGCAGCGGGTAGCGTTGTTGTCAAAGACATTCCTCAAGGAGAAATCTGGGGCGGTAATCCCGCTAAGTTTATCAAAAATATTGAACAGTAACTATTACAATACACTATTTGATTATCTTCATTTGGTGAACTTATTACCTTTTGGTGGTAAATGATTTATCTTGAAACGGTAATAGACTTATCTTGTATTGATAAATGACTTACCGAGTGATGACAATATCTTGGTAATAATAAAAAATTAAATTTCAATTCATTTCAAAATTTATGAATCCATTAATTTCAGTTATAACTGTTTGCTATAATGCGGCAAGTTGTATAGAAAAGACAATTTTGTCCGTTATTAATCAAACATATTCTAACATAGAATACATTATTATTGATGGAGGTAGTACTGATGGGACAATTGATATTGTCAATAAGTAC
>JAFUGH010000062.1 GCA_017469465.1 Clostridia bacterium
GTTATATACCAAGCTTTGTTAGATTCTCTTACTTTTGGTAAAGCCATTCCAAGTGAAAAGTTCTTATCAGCATTTGTTAATTTTTCAGCAGATGTTGGAGCTGATAAATTTGACTTATCAGGATCAATATTTTGTAGACCTTCAGATGCAGCTGCAGAATCCTTAACTGTACCTTTCGATAGTCCCATGTACTTTGTTTGTCCATAGTTATGAGCTTCAGCAATCTCTAAGTAAATTTGTTCAGCTGTTCTTGTTTCACCAGAAATACCATGTCTTTCCATTAAGTTTGCATATTTGTTCATTACAGCCAAATACTTTTATTTGACGCATAATAAAAAAATGAGATATATTGTTTTAGCCTAAAAAAGAAAGGGGAATGAAAAATGAAACAATGTAAAAAAAGCATAATTTCTATTGTAGATATTGCAAAAGAAATTGAAGAAAAGAAATGGGAGAAAGGAATTACAAGATCGAATGGTTATAAAACAAATATGGATATTATAAAGCGAATTAGTAAAAACAAATTTGCCAATATATCAATTCAAAAGGTAACAAAAAATCAAATTGATGATTTTCTACAAAAAGAACGTGTATACGCAAGTTCTACAATTTCAAAGGATTATAGAATTTTAAAGGGAGTATATAAAGAAGCGTTTAGAAAAAATTTAATTTCAAAAAATTTTTTTGATCCTAGTTTTATTGATCCTGTAGAAAAGCCAAAAAGTTTTACTAGGCAGAAAAAAGTTGAAGCATTAACAATTAAAGAACAGCTATTACTAGAAAATTATTTAAAACATCATAACTCTCAATATACTTTGATTATATTATTATGTTTATATACGGGAATGAGAATTGGAGAAGTGTTAGCCTTGACTCCAAATTGCATCATATATAATGGAGATATGGTGACGATTTATGTGAAAACAACACTGACAAAAGCAAAAGATGGGAAAATTGTGATAGGAGATGAGCCAAAGACGAGAAATAGTTATCGAAAAATAGACTTAAGAGGAGAAGCTAAAAGAGTATTACAAGAAGCACTTCTTCAAATGAAAGAAAATCCATATCATGTTATTTTTTCACAAAAAGATGGAAGTTTGTATAATACGTGTTCGATTAACAATGCAGTAAAAAGAATAGCTAAAAATGCAGGAATTAGAATTGTTACAAAAGAAAAGAAGTCTGCAAAGAATAAAACAATGAACGTAAAATCAAGCGATATTCATACACATATGTTAAGACATACATTTGCAACAAGATGTATTGAAGCAGGTGTTCCATTACACGTTCTTCAAAAAGTATTAGGACATGCTAATATACAAACGACTATCAATATTTATGGTGATATTTATGACTATTTTAGACAACAAGAAATGAAAAAATATGAGGAATATATGCTAAAACAAAATGAACTTTTTGGTGATGGAGCAAAATTTTAAATTTTGGAACCGTCCCTAACAGTCGGAAGGTGTCGAAATTTTACGACCAAAAAGGCTTGCCAACTTTCATAGCAAGAAAATATAATAGAAATGTACACGAAAGAAGAAAGGGGCAAAAATGCCATGAAAAGAAGCTACATAGGAAAAGAGACTCTTGAAATTCAAGAGAAGTCTCGCTTTGAATTGAAGTATTATATTTTGGAAGAAGTAGTAGAAACGAATAGTAGCAAATATGTTGAATATGGGGTAGAGATTGAAAAGCAAGACAGCAGTAGAATTGAAAAGAGCCAAATTAAAGATATTACAACAGATCAAACGAGGATTGATTATATTGTAAAATCATTAATGAGAAATAGCGTAACACCTATACATCTACATGATGTAATAGAAGACATGCTATGAAAAAGTTCGCCAAATGTTGACGAACTTTTTTTTATTTAATAGGGAAATTATTACTTAAATTCTTTTCTATTAAACAAGAATAATTACCTTAGAATGTCTAACTTTAGCTCAACATATAAAAGGACAAAAAATTGAGACCATTGGGGCTTGAATATTTTACGTGTTTTGCGTTATACTATATCCTGTGAAGGAGGAAGAAGATGGAAGAAAATATAATAAAAATTGCGGATAATAAATTTTTACATGTTTTAAATACAAACAAATTTAAAACCAGTTTCGTAGTTGCATTTTTTTTATCTGATTTAAATAGAGAAGATATTACAATCAATGCTCTTATTCCTGCAGTGCTTACTAGAGGAACCGCAAATTTAAATACCATGAAAGATATTAACCTTAAATTAGATAGCTTATATGGCGCAACTCTTGATGGTAGTAGTGACAAAATTGGAGACAAACAAGCACTTCAGTTTTATGTGACGACGATTGATGATAAATATGCATTAGACAACGAAAATTTACTAGAAGAAAGTGTTAAACTTTTGCTTGATGTAATCTATCATCCAAAACTTGTGAATGGTTTATTTGATGAAGAATATGTAAGAACAGAAAAAGAAAATTTAAAAGAGCTAATTAAATCAAGAATTAATGATAAATCATCTTATGCTATTTCACGCTTAATAGAAGAGATGTATCAAGATTCTCCATATGGTGCATACAAATATGGTAATGTAGAAGACTTAGAAAAAATAGATGCCAAAAGCCTTTACGAACAATATACAAAAATTATAGCAAACAGTGAACTACATTTTTATGTTTGCAGTAGTACTAAAGTGGATGAAAGTTGGTTTGACATTTGTAAAGTAGATACAACAAAAGATATTACTCCTCTTAAATTTAACACCAATAGTACACCTGGCGAAAAGCATATTATGGAACGTCAAGATGTTATTCAAGGAAAACTTGTTTTGGGGTATGATGTAGATATTAAAAAAGAAGACCTATACAAGGCACAAGTATATAATGCCATTTTAGGTGGCTCTTCGAATTCGAAAATGTTTCAAAATGTTAGAGAAAAGGAAAGCTTGGCTTATACAGCACGTAGTACTTATTTAAAACATAAACAAACTTTATTATTATTTGCTGGAATTGAAATTGATAAGTATGAAAAAGCATTAGAAACAATGAAAGTGCAAGTTGAAGATATGAAACAGGGAAAATTCTCTGATGAAGATATTCGAGATGCTAAGGTGTTTTTAGAGAATATTATTCGTTCTTATAACGATAGTCAGGATATACTAATTGATTTAAGTATGGGACAAATTGTAATGGGAATGCATGATAGCATTGATGAAATGATTCAAAAAATAAATGAAGTAACAAGAGAAGATATTCTCTATGTTGCTAATAAAATTAAGTTTAATACAGAATATTTCTTAACTGCAAATAATAGTAGCGACGAACAAAGTTCGTTGATAGAATAGGAGGTGCATTCATGGAAAAAACTTTTTTAAATGAAAAATTATTGAAATATTCTTTACCGAATGGCCTTGATGTTATGATAATTCCTAAAAAAGATTGTATCAAAAAGTTTGCAATATTCGGTACTCATTTTGGAAGCATGAATTATAAGTTTAAAACAGGTCAAGATACTGAAATTACAGTAGTGCCAGATGGAGTAGCGCACTTTTTGGAACACAAGTTATTCGAACAAGAAGATGGCGTTAACGCTCTCGATAGATTAACAAAAATGGGAGCAAATCCAAATGCATATACTTCATTTAATCACACTGCTTATTTATTTGAATGTACTGAGAACTTTAATGAAGTTTTCAAAGCATTAATTCAATTTGTTCAGAATCCTTATTTAACAAAGGAAAATGTTGAAAAAGAAAAAGGAATTATCGGACAGGAAATTCAAATGTATGATGATGATCCATCGTGGCAATTATTTTTTGATTTACTTGGTGCAATGTATAAAAATCATGCAATAACGAAGGACATCGCTGGAACCATTGAAACAATTGCAGAGATTACGCCGGAAATTTTATATAAATGTTACAATACATTTTACGATTCTTCTAATATGGCAATATGCGTTGTGGGAGATGTAAATCCGGATGAAGTTTTAGAAATTATTAAATCTGATGTGAAGGATAATCAATTGGACTCCAAAATTGAAAGATTCTATGATGATGAATCAAAAGACATCAATCAAAAAGAAGTAATGAAAAAAATGGATATTAGTATGCCTATGTTTGCAGTTGGCTTTAAAGATAATTTTATTGATGGAATTTTAGATAGTGGCTTAACACAAAAAAGTTTGGAATTGGCAACTAGAGATATTGCTGTTCAAATTGCTCTTGGCATTATGTTTGGAAAAAGCAATGATTTTTTTCAAAAATTATATGATAGCGGATTAATTATAAAGCCTTTAGGATATTCGTATACGTTTGAAGAAGATTATGCATATAGCGTTATTGAAGGCGAGTCATATAAATATAGGAAAGTAATTGATGAGATTAAAAAAAGAATTGAAGAAGTAAAAACAAATCAATTAGATAAAACTGAATTTGAAAATATGAAAAAGTCTATGTATGGAGATTATGTGAGAATGTTTAATAATGTAAGTGTAGTGGCTACTTCTTTTATTAATAATTATTTTCGAGGCATAGATACTTCTGATTATGCGGAGGCATTTAAAAATATAACGATTGAAGATGTGGAAAAAGTAATACAAGAACATTTTGATTTTGATAAAATGGCAGTTTCAATAATTGAAAGTAAGTAGGTGATAGTAGTGAAGCCAATACTGTTCCCAGGACTTGGATTAGAAATCGGAATAAATAATGTAGCTTTTAATTTATTTGGAAGAAATATATATTGGTACGGAATTATTATTACATGCGGTTTATTGCTTTCTGTTTTACTTGCTAAGAAAGATAAAGAAAAATATGGAATTAGTTGGGATGATATTACTTCATTTTTAATTTACGCAATTATAGTTGGTTTCATCTGTGCAAGAGTTTACTATGTGATATTTCAGTGGGACTATTACTCTTTACATCTTGATGAAATCATCAAAATTTGGAATGGTGGAATTGCGATTTATGGTGGAGTCATAGGTGCTATTATTACTGGATTCATTTTTTGCAAAGTAAAGAAAATAAATTTTTTAAAACTTTGTGACTTTTGTGCACCATATTTGGCTTTGGCACAAAGTATTGGAAGATGGGGGAATTTTGTGAATAGAGAAGCATACGGTGGAATGACAAATTCATTTTTACGAATGGGAATTTTTGATTCTTCCATCAATGAATATATATTTGTGCATCCAACATTTCTATATGAGTCTATCGCTAATTTGTTAATTTTTTTATTACTTTTGTGTGTGAAGAAGAAGCAAAAATTTACCGGACAAATTTTTTACTTATACATGATTTTATATGGCCTAGCAAGAAGTGTGATAGAAGGGTTAAGAACAGATTCACTATATTTAGGAAATTTTCGTATTTCACAACTTTTAGCGATAGCATTTATTCTACTTTTTTCGACATTATATTTATTACAACGTGAAAAAAATAAGAAAGAAATGTAACGAAATATGAATAAATGTGTTAATATTGCCGAAGATAGTTACTATTACAAGTTACAGTTTGTCACATTTAGTCGAACGAAATAAATTGACTGTTTGTCCTACTTTTTTTATAATATTAGTAAAGAGAAATATAATAATTTAAGGAGGGCATTAGTATGGTGAATAAAAAGATAGAAGATTTAAGAATACAATTAAATGAATTAATTGAAAAAGGAGCTGATTTTAGTAAAATCCAAGAAGTCAGTTTACTTTTAGACGAGTGCCTAATTGAATATTATAACAAAAAATTAGAAAAAGAATGATACTTTCTCGTATGGGAAAGTTTTCGTTCTTTTTTGATTTCATAGGAAAGAGACAAAAAGAGATATTAAAAAAGAAAATAGTGCTTAAAAGTTAGATTTTATTAGCTTTTAAGCATTTTTTTTCTTTTTAAATTAGCTACAAAAAAATTTAAAAAAATTATTGAAAAAACTTGCATTGGTGTTACTTTTATATTAAAATTGACTTGTAAGTGGAGGAAAGTGGAGTGAAGTGGTGAAAGAAAGGAGGGGTATGGATGTTAATTGGTGAGTATGCACACACTATTGATACAAAGGGAAGAGTAATTGTTCCTGCTAAGTTTAGAACTGAACTTGGTGAAAGATTTGTTCTAACCAAAGGTTTTGATGGGTGTTTGTATGGATACTCATTAGAAGAATGGAAAAACATCGAAGAAAAAATAAAAACATTACCCCTAATTACTGGAAAAGATGCTCGTAACTTCACAAGATTTTTCTTTTCAAGTGCCATTGAATGTGAGCTTGATTCACAAGGAAGAATTTTAGTTTCACAAAGTTTAAGAACATATGCAGAACTTGAAAAGGAATTAGTCATTATTGGTGTATCATCAAGAATTGAAATTTGGTCAAAGAGCAAATGGGAAGCATACAATGAATCACAAGATTCTGATGATATTGCTGAGAAGATGACGATGCTAGGTATTTAATGAGTCTTATTTATGGGACTTACTAAATAAATGTACAAAAGAAAAAATAATATAGTTACTAAAGAAAAAAATAATAATACCAAAGAAAAAATTTCAAAATTTACAAAAGATAATTGAATAATTTTTACCAAAGACAAAATTTCGAAAAATCACGAAAGAAAATTAACGAGGATGATTACAAAAGAAAAACCGATGAGGTTATCGGACCGAAGTAAGAAATAAGAAGCAACTGTGCGAAATTCTAAGCACAGTTGCCGATTATTTAATTAAAAATTAAGAAGGAAATAATATGATTGAATTTAAACATGAGCCGATAATGCTTAAAGAATGCATTGAAAATTTAAACATTAAGCCAAATGGAATATATGTTGACGGGACAATTGGTGGTGCAGGTCATTCATCGGAAATCGTTAAGAAGCTTTCAAAAGAGGGACTTCTGATTGGTATTGATAGAGATACTGAGGCATTGGAAGCATCTAAGAAAAGATTAAAAGAGTATGAAAATGTTAAATATGTGTGGGGAAAACATGAAAATATTAAAAAGCATATTAATAATTTTGGAATAGAAAAAGTGGATGGAATTCTTTTGGACTTAGGAGTTTCATCGTATCAGATAGATGAAGCAAGTAGGGGCTTTAGTTATACTAAAAATGCTAAATTGGACATGAGAATGAATAAAGAACAAGACCTAACTGCTATGGAAGTTGTCAATAATTATAAACAATCTGATTTGGAAAAAGTTTTTTTTGAATATGGTGAAGAAAGATTTTCTAAAAAGATTGCAAGTAGAATTGTGAGGGAACGCGAGAACAAAAAAATTGAAACAACTTATGAGCTTGCTGATTTGATTAGAAGTTGTGTACCGAATAAAATAGCAATTGATTCTTTAAAAAGAATTTTCCAAGCATTAAGAATCGAGGTAAATGGAGAACTTAAAGAATTAGAAAAAGCAATAAAAGATTCTATAGATATTTTGAATGAAGGTGGGAGAATATGCATAATAACGTTTCATTCATTAGAAGATAGAATCGTTAAAAATACATATATAGAAATGCAAGGAGTGTGTAAATGCCCTAAGGATTTCCCTAAATGTGTTTGCGGAGTGGTGCATCATGGCAAGATTATTACTAGAAAGCCAATAGTACCAACTGAGGAAGAGCAAGAAAGAAATCCTAGATCTAAAAGTGCTAAGCTAAGAGTTTTTGAAAAGGGCAATATATAAACGAGAGGAGAAAGAATTGTGCCAGCAGTAGATTTTGATTACGATTATGCTAAAAAAATTAGAAGTAATCAAGGCGTAGCAAAGAATGCTAGGTCTATTTCTGCATCTAGTAAAATGAGTGCACAAAGAAAAGTTTCCTCTAATCGTGCTACTTCAAAAGTGGTAACACGTAATGGAATAGTTTCTAATAAGGTAACATCAAGACAAGCGATAGATAATTCTAAAAATCAAAAATTGAAAAGACAAAGTCATGTTGATATAGACATTCCAATTGTTGTAAAAAAGAAAGTCGAAATACAAAAACCAGAAGAGATGAAACTTAAGAATTCAAAATTAACTGTTTCATCGAATCAAAAAACGGAAAAGGCAAAGAAAAGTATTATTGCAACTGTTCTAGCTTTTGGAATATTATTTATTATATGTACAAGGTATGCTCAGATAAATGAATTAACTCATAAAATCAATTCATTGGAAAAAGATTTAGCAAGTGCAGAATCTTTAAATCAACAGTTAGGAGCAGAGGTGGATAGTAAGACTGACTTAAGTTACATTGAGAAGTATGCCAAATATCAACTTGGAATGCAAAAGCCGGATGAAAAGCAAATTGTTAGAATTGCATACGATAAGCAAGATAGAATTTCTACACCGATTGTTGTTAATGAAGAAAGTGAACCAAGTTTTTTTGAAAAGTTATTCAATGATTTGAAAAATATAATTGATTGAAGCGCACAACAGGGACAACCTTATTTGTGCGCTTTTAGTAAATATAAAAGAGACATTTGATGGACGAGAAGTGCACACAAAAAAAGGTTGTCCTTGTTGTGCGCTTCAATCATATCTCTTGAATTTTTTGAATATATGTATTATTGTATTAAGTGAGGTGAATCTATGACTAAAAATACAATGAAAAGTAAAGTACGTGTATTATGGTTAATGGTATTTTTCGTAATTGCTTTAATCGCTTTATTTTGCAGAATGATATATTGGCAAGTTGTTAGAGGCAGTGAAATGAGAAATATTGCATATAATCAGCAAACAAAAAATAGAACAATTAGCCCTAGTAGAGGGAAAATATATGATACTAACGGAATAGTTCTTGCTGAAAGTGTTACAGTTGAAACAATTAGTGTTACACCAAAAAATATAAAAGATAAAGAGAAAACTGCTCAAGGATTAGCAGAAATATTAAATCTAGATTATGAAACAATTTTAGCAAAAACAAAAAAGAATACGGCGGATGAGATAATTGCGAAAAAATTAGATCAGTCTGTGACAGAAAAAGTTAGAAAATGGATGAATGATGAAAATATAAAAGGTGTAAATATATATGAAGATACTAAGAGAAGTTATCCACAAGGAGCTCTTCTTTCTCACGTTTTAGGTTTTTGTGGAACAGATAACCAAGGATTAGAAGGTTTAGAGTTACAATATGAAAGTTTATTGAAAGGGGTAGCTGGTCAACAAGTTGTTGGAACAGACGCAACAGGTGCAGAACTTCCTTTAACGGATGAAAAATATATACCACCTGAAGATGGATTAAACTTAGTGCTAACAATAGATTCAAGTATTCAATACTATGCAGAAAGTTTCTTAGATCAAGCAGTGAGTGATAATGCACCAGTAGATTATGCCTCATGCGTGATTATGAATCCTAAAAATGGTGATGTACTTGCCATGGCAGTTTCACCAGATTATAATCCTAATGAGCCTTTTGCTGTACCTGTTGGATATGAAGATAAGTGGGATACAATGACTTCAAGTGAAAAATCTACTGCATGGCAAAGTATTTGGAAAAATAGAGTGGTAACCGACGTGTATGAGCCAGGTTCTGTATTCAAAACAGTTACTGCTTCTATAGCACTTGAAGAAGGTCTTGTTGGCAACATAGATGCTAAAAATTTTGTATGTACTGGTGGTCTAGATATCGAGGGCTGGAGGATTAAATGTTGGAGATACTATAATCCACATGGAGTGCAAAGCTTAAGAGAAGCATTGATGAATTCTTGTAACCCTGTATTTATGGGCCTTGCAATGAAAGTTGGAAAAGAAAAGTATTATTCATATTTGAATGCATTAAAAGTTAGTCAAAAAACAGGAATTGATTTACCGGGAGAAGTATCGGGAAGTATACATTCAGTTCAAAATGTAACTGGCTCGACAATTGCTACTGCATCATTTGGTCAAGGTTTTACATTGACACAATTAAATATGCTAAGTGTTATTTCTACAATAGCAAATCATGGTATTATGATGAAACCTAGGATAGTAAAAGAAATTAAAAATTCAAAAGGAGAAGTAGTACAAACAATTGAACCTGTTATGGTAAAACAGGTATTTTCAGAATCAACTTCAAATGCTGTTTTAGATATGATGGAAAGTGTTGTATCGGAAGGAACTGGTAGAAATGGTCAGGTTTCTGGATATTATGTTGCTGGTAAAACTAGCACAGCTGAACAAGGAAGAGGTGCTGATCAAACATTTACAGCTTCTTTTGTCGCTTTAGCACCGGCGGATGATCCGCAAGTAGCAGTTATTTTAAACGTAGTTAATCCACGTGGTGAGCATGGTCACCAAGGTGGTGCTGTTGCAGCTCCAGTCGTTTCAAATATTTTGGAAAGAACATTAGAATATTTAAATGTTCCGAAGGCTTATTCTAATACTAAAGATACCACAGTAAAAGTTACTGTACCAGATGTTACAACTAGAACAGTAGGAGAAGCAACTAAAATGTTAACAAATGCTGGACTGAAATATAGTGCTGATACAACTGATGCAAATAAAATCGTTGTTAGTCAAGTTCCTGTAGCTGGAGAAGTTTTGGTAGAAAAATCACTTGTAAAATTATATTTAGAAGGTAATGATACGAGATTTAATACAATAGTTCCAAATATTGTTGGAATGGACATTGTTTCTGCAACTAGGACGTTATCTAATAGTAATTTGAATATTAAGATTTCAGGAAATGGTGTGGTTTCCTATCAATCCCCTAGTGCAGGAACTAGTGTAGAACAGGGTAGTGTTGTAAGGGCAGAATTTAGAAATCAAGGAATAGACACAGAATAATATTTGTAATATAATTGTAGCGGAGCATACCTGAGTTTTGTACGATTGAGACGAGTTATGAACCAGGTCATTATGGACGATAGTGAATTACAAATAGAGCATGTATCACACAAAGTTAGCGTGCAAAGGATAGCTGTGCTTCATAAAAATGATAAAAGTTTAAAGGAAGGAAATGTGAAATATGGTATTATCTAAAATTTTGGATAGAATTGAAGGACTTGTATTTAGAGGAAATATTGAAACCGAAATATCTGAAATATGTTATGATTCACGAAATGTTAAGCCAAATTGTATGTTTGTTGCAATTAAAGGCTTTCAAACGGATGGTCATGCATATATTGAATCAGCTATAGAGAAAGGAGCAACAGTGATTGCTCTTGAAGAAGGAGCATATGATGTTGATGGTATTCCTGAGAATATATCAGTTGTTATTTCACAAGATACTCGTGAATTACTTGCATTAATGGCATGCAATTTTTATTCACATCCTGCAAGAGAATTTAAACTAATTGGTATTACAGGAACAAAGGGAAAAACTACAACTTCATATATGATTAAATCTATTTTAGAAAATTCAGGTAAGAAAGTTGGACTAATTGGAACAATTGCAAATTATATCGGCAATGAAGAAATTCCAACGGAAAGAACTACACCTGAAAGTCTTGATTTACAAAGACTTTTTAGACGAATGGCTGATAGTCATGTTGACGTCGTAGTTATGGAAGTTTCTTCACATTCTCTTGCACTTAAACGAGTTGCAGGAATAACTTTTGATTATGCTATATTCACAAATTTAACGCAAGATCATTTAGATTTTCATAAAACATTTGATAATTATTTAGCAGCGAAAGCAAAATTATTTACAATTGCGAAGGAAGGATTTGTTAATTGTGATGATATGTATGCTTCAAGACTTATGAAACTTGCAACATGTCCGATTACTACTTATGGAATAGATAATAATCCTTTTGTATCTGCTAGAGATATTATCATTACAAATAGTTATTCAGAATTTAAATTGCCATTTAATAAAATGGTACAAAAAATTAAAGTTAGTATTCCAGGGAGATTTACAGTGTATAATGCACTTGCTGCAATTTGTGTATGTATTAAATTAGGTTCTAGCGTAGAAAGTATTATTACAGCTTTGGAAACCATTAAAGTACCAGGGCGCAGTGAAGTTGTACCTAATTTAAGAGGATATACAATTTTAGTAGATTATGCCCATACACCTGATAGTTTGGAAAATATATTAAAAGCTTGTAAAACATACACGAAAGGGGATCTTATTTGTGTTTTTGGCTGTGGAGGAGATAGAGATAAAGCGAAAAGACCTATGATGGGAGAAATCGCTGGAAAGCTTGCTGCTTATACAGTCATTACTACCGATAATCCTAGAACTGAAAATCCAGAAAGTATTATAAAAGAGATAGAAGCAGGAATAAAAAATACAAAAGGGAAATATAAGATAGTTGTAAATAGAGCAAAAGCAATAGAACATGCCTTAAGGAGAGCTAAAAAGAATGATTTAGTTTTAATTGCAGGAAAAGGACATGAGACGTATCAAGAGATAAATGGTATAAAACATCATTTTGATGATAAAGAAGTTATCAATGATATTTTGAAAAAATTGCCGGAAGTAAAGGATGATGATTTATATTTGTGGTAATTGCCAACTGAGAAGTGTGAAAATGTTAGAATCGCTAAAATTTTTCAGAATTTAAATAAAAATGATAGAAAAGAAAAAACGAAAAATAAAATTGTATGTAGGGGAAATGATTATGACTATGGAAATTGAAGTAAAAGCACTGCTTGCAGGCTTTATTGGAACTGTTATTTTAGGATTTATTATCATTCCAATTCTTAGAAAATTAAAAATAGGTCAAGTTGTGAGAGATGATGGACCTAAATCACATTTGAAAAAAAGTGGTACGCCAACAATGGGCGGAATAATAATGTTAATAGTAATACTTGCAGTATCATGTATTATTGCAACCAAATATCCTGGAGTTTTACCAGTTGCATTAGTAACACTTGGATATGGTTTCATTGGATTTATAGATGATTTTATAAAACTAGTATTAAAAAATCCAAAAGGATTAAAACCATCTTTGAAAATGCTAGGATTAATTATAGTTGCTGTTGCTTTTATGGTATATTTAGTACATATAAATTATGGTACAGAGACGTATATACCAATCTTAAAAGATTATATTGTTTTGCCAGAATGGTTGTACATAGTGGGAAGTGTATTTGTAATTTTAGCATGTACTAATAGTTTAAATTTAACAGATGGGCTAGATGGTTTAGCTGCCAGTGTTACGACAGTAATTATGATTTTCTTTACTTGCATAGCTATCATATTTGGAAGTAAAGAAATGAGTGGTTTTTCAGCTTTAGTGGCAGGATGTACTTTGGGATTTTTATTATTTAATGGATATCCTGCAAAAGTATTTATGGGGGATACGGGATCACTTGCCTTAGGGGGAGCATTTTGCAGTGTTGCGATTATGTTAAAAATGCCACTTATATTAGTAGTTGTAGCGGGAATTTGTGTTATAGAAGCAATTTCAGTTATTTTACAAGTAGCTTATTTTAAAATTACTGGTGGAAAGAGGCTTTTTAAAATGGCACCTATTCATCATCATTTAGAATTATCTGGAATGAAAGAAATGGATATTGTAACCACTTTTACATACATTACAGCAGGTTTGGCTATTGCATCTTATTTTATGCTATAACTGCTCGGGTAAAATGTAATTGAAATGATTGGAGGTAAGTATGACAGAGGAAAAGCACTTAGTTAAAAGAAAAAGCAAACAACTTGACCTTGGTCTTTTAATTGTTACACTCGTACTTCTAGCTTTTGGAGTAATAATGGTATTAAGTGCTAGTGCACCTTCTGCTTTTAGACAGGAAGGCGATAGTTTTTTCTATTTTAAAAAACAAGGCTTATTTGCAATAGCGGGAATTGTAGTTATGATTTTTATGTCTAAAGTAGATTATAAAATATATTCAAGCAAATTGATTTCAAGGGGATTACTAGGAATTGCATTTATATTGCTTTTATTAGTTTTAGTACCTCGGAGTAGGTATTACAAGAAATGATGCTACTCGTTGGTTAAAAATAGCAGGGATACAGTTTCAGCCATCTGAAATTATGAAGATAGCACTAATTGTTTTTATGTCATCAAGTATTGCTAAAAATCCTGAAAGACTTAAAAAGTTTTGGACGGGACTTGTACCTTATTTATTATTAGTGGGAGTAATAGCTGCTATATTGTTGCTTGAACCTCATATGAGTGCAACGGTAATTATGGTTGTTATTGCGGGAGCAATTTTACTTGTAGGGCGGTGTAAAAATGATGCATATAGCACCATTTTTCCCGTTGGCAGTTGTGGCAGGATATGTACTTTCTAAAGTATCAGAATATAGATGGAAAAGAATGATTATTTTTATGGATCCATGGCAAGATCCCCTTGGTGATGGATGGCAAATAATTCAGTCTTTGTATGCAATTGGTTCTGGTGGTTTATTTGGAGTAGGACTTGGTCAAAGTACTCAAAAGTATATGTATATACCAGAACCACATAATGATTTTATATTTGCAATATTAGCAGAAGAACTTGGTTTATTTGGTGCATTGATTGTAATTATTCTTTTTGGAATTTTTATTTGGAGAGGTGTAATGATTGCTATAAAAGCGCCAGATATGTTTGGTTCTCTTCTAGCAATAGGAATTACAGTTATGATTGGAATTCAAGCAGTTTTTAGTATCGCTGTTGTTTCTTCTTCAATGCCTGTTACGGGAATACCACTGCCATTTTTCAGTTATGGGCGGTACGGCACTTATTATATTAATGGCATGCGTGCGGAATTTTGCTCAATATTTCAAGGAAAGCGAAATATTAAAATGAGGGTGTCCTGAAATTCGCACAATAGGGACGGAGGATTTTTGTTTTTTTATTTTCTCAAAAATTGTTAGTCTTATTATTTAAAAAACAAAAATCCTCCGTCCCTATTGGTCGAAAAAAGCCAAAACCTCCGTCCCTATTGGTCGAAAATCCTCCGTCTCCGTCTCCGTCCCAACTGGCATCCCCGCTGTGCGTTGTTCGCCGCTACGATTATGATTTTTCTAGAGACTCTACTTCGCTACCATCGACAATTCTCATCACCCAATTGGCGATTGTTTTTGCATCCATTCCGTATAGTTTTTCTAATTCTTCACATGAGCCGTGTTTTATGAATTCATCAGGATAGGCAAAATATTTTCCTGTTACATTTTGTTCATTTACCATAAGATTTTGAACGAGAGAAGCTAATCCACCACTAATTACATTATCTTCAATTGTAATAAACCTTCTAGTTTTTTTGATCGAATTAAAAATAGTTTCTTTGTCCAATGGTTTCAAAAATCTTGTGTTAATTATTTCACAAAAAATATTTTTTTCTTTTAAGATGTTTGCAACTTCTATTGCTGTTCTAACCGTTTTTCCATAAGCAATAATAGATAAATCTTTTCCTTCTTGTAGAATTTCCGCTTTGCCAACTATTAGTTGATGATTAGAAATACTTTGTTCTTGATTATCTTTGCTTAGCATTAGTTCATCAGAATAATTTCCACGAGGATATCTTATTGCCACTGGTCCATTTATTTTTATAGCTAATTGAAGCATTTGTTTTAGTTCATTGCCATCTTTAGGAGCCATAATTGTCATGTTTGGAATATGAGATAAGTAAGATAAGTCAAATATTCCGTGGTGAGTTTCACCGTCTGCACCAACAATTCCAGCTCTATCTATAGCAAATATTACATGTAAATTTTGGAGTGCGACGTCATGGATAATTTGGTCATACGCTCTTTGCAAAAAGGTAGAGTAAACTGCAAAAACAGGGATGTAGCCACCTCTTGCAAGACCAGCTGCAAATGTTACAGCATGAGATTCTGCAATTCCAACATCATAAAATCTAGTAGGAAATCTTTTACTAAAACTTGAAAGCCCAGTACCTGATGCCATAGCTGCTGTAATTGCAACGATTTTATCATTTTTTTCAGCTAGATGATATAATTCATCACCAAATGTTTTTGAAAATGAGCCTGAGGAAGAAGAAATTGCTTCACCAGTTTCTATATCAAATTGACTAATTCCATGAAATTTATTAGGGTCATTTTCTGCAGGTTCGTACCCTTTTCCTTTTTTGGTAAGTACATGTATTAGTACGGGTTTTTTAGCAATTTTAGCTTTATCTAAAATTCTAATTAATTCTCTTATATCATGTCCATCAATCGGTCCTAGATAAGAAAATCCAAATTGCTCAAATAGGACACTGTTAGGAAAAATAATGTGTTTTAATATATCTTTAATTTTATCTAATATTTTATAAATATATTTGCCCAAAAATGGAATAGATAACAAAATGATTTTTAAAGTTTTTTTAGTATTTCTATAAAATTTATTTGAACGCAGTTTTGTTAAATAGTTTGCAACATTTCCAATGCTTGGCGAGATAGACATTTGATTATCATTTAAAATGACAATCAAGTTGGTATCATCTATTTGGGCATTGTTAAGCCCCTCGAAAGCTAGCCCACCAGTTAAAGCGCCATCTCCAATTACTGCAATTGTGTAATCATCTTTACCAGAAAGTTTATTAGCTGTTGCAATTCCAATTGCAGAAGAAATTGAGGTACTACTGTGTCCTGTATCAAATATATCATGGATGCTCTCACGAGTTTTTGGAAAACCACTGAGACCATTCAATTTCCTTAAAGTATCAAATTTATCTTTTCTGCCAGTCAAGATTTTATGTACATAACATTGATGTCCAACATCAAAAATTATTTTGTCACTTGGTGAATTAAAAACATAGTGAAGAGCCATAGTAAGTTCAACAACTCCTAAATTGGGAGCTAAATGACCACCTGTTTTCGAAACTTTTTGTATTAAAAATTCACGTATTTCTGAAGCTAAACGTGGCAAATCTTTGACTGGCAAGGATTTAAAGTCCTCTAAGTCATTTACATTATCTAATATTTTATTCATTGTTACTGCTCCTTTAATCATAAGTAAAGCTTTTTAAGCGTTACACTGCTTTGCGAATTATATCACAAATTATGAAAACTGTCAAAAAAGTAACATAATCGACAATAATTGTATTAGATAGTAAGTAAAAATGAAAAGCCGTCCGTAGGAGACTACAAACGGCGTGATGATTTCCCTATTCAGGAAAATCTATTAAAAAATGTGCTGGGCATCTTTTGAAAGGCCAAACATAGTAATTATTAATGATGAATGCTTTAAAAGTGGAAGGAGCATTGAAATGCTCTTCTGACTCAATTGTAGCTGAATATTCTCCTTTCATAAGAGCATCAATTGAAAAGAGACCCATATGTTTTGCCAAACTTCTAAGGTGCTGACTCATCATATCGAAAGATGTAAAGTAAAATGCAAGGAATTCAGTCCTATTGGCATTCTTAATATCTTTCAACATAAATACCACTTCGAAATCATTAATATTTTCACAATATTGACCTTGGGTACGGATTCTTTTTAAAGTAAAATGTACGTCATACGATATTGTTGAAGACATAAGAACACCTCCATTTTGTCAATAACTTCAAAGGTTAACTGTCGTTTCTAATATCTTTTAGACGCTTATAGGCAAGATTGAAACGTTCACTTGCTTTTTCAAACTTTTCTCGTGCTTCTTGTTTTTCAATATCTATTCTTGCATTGAATAGCGTATTACTTGCTTCAGTGTATTCCTTGTAAGCATTTTCAAACTCTAATTGTGCAATAATACGTTGATCATTCACTATCAAGCACCTCCATATGTGTGTGTCCTTAGCAACTAACTATTAGATAGTTAAAAATTCACGGTACAGTTGTAGATCGTGTGACAAAAGTGTTTGTTGAGCATGGTGATTATATCAAAAATTTGAGACTTGCGCTATAATTTATGATAATTTTCTTTAAAAAAATAAAATATTATTATATACTATGTTCATGGAGGTTAGGAAAAATGCTAGATAACTTATTAAAAAAGGTTGAAAAACCAGTAAGATATACTGGTGGTGAAATAAATATGTGCAAAAAAGATTTAACTAATGTAAAATCTAGAATTGCATTTTGTTTTCCAGATGTATATGAGATTGGTATGTCACATTTAGGAATGAAGATATTATATGACTTATATAATAGAGAAAAAGATACTTATTGTGAGAGAGTGTTTGCTCCTTGGGTAGATATGGAACAATTAATGAGAGAAAATGATGTATCATTATTTTCATTGGAGACAAAAACGCCACTAAATCAATTTGATTTTGTTGCTTTTACATTACAATATGAAATGAGTTATACAAACATATTGAACATGCTTGATTTAGGTAGAGTACCAATTTGGTCAAAAGAGAGAGTGGATGGAGATCCGATAGTAATTGCAGGTGGACCATGTAGTTACAATAGTGAGCCAGTTGCAGACTTTTTTGACATAATCATTATGGGAGAGGGCGAGGAAGTAAATATAGAATTAAATCGTCTATATGTTAAATGCAAAGAAGAACGAAAAACAAGAAAAGAATTTTTAGAAGAAGCAGCTAAAATAGAAGGAATATATGTGCCTGCTTTTTATGATATTAAATATAATGCTGATGGTACTTTTCAAGAAATTAAATCGATTAGTGAGAATGCCAAACCAATCATTAAAAAGCGAATTGTAAAAGACCTAGATAAATTAACTTATCCTGAAAAATGGATAGTACCATATTTAAATATAGTTCATGATAGGGTAATGCTTGAAATATTTAGAGGATGTATTAGAGGGTGTCGTTTTTGCCAAGCAGGGTATATTTATAGACCAGTAAGAGAAAAAAGTAGAGGAAAAGTCGAAAAACTTGCAGAAAGTTTAATTAATAATACGGGATATGAAGAAATTTCTTTAACATCACTAAGCACGAGTGACTATAGAGAATTTCATCCTTTGGCGCAAAGTTTAATTTCAAAATTTAAGCCTAAGAATGTTAGTATTTCTTTACCTTCACTAAGAACAGACTCTATTAGTTTACAACTTTTAGAAGAAGTAAGTAATGTCAGAAAAAGTGGATTTACCATTGCACCTGAGGCGGGAACGCAAAGATTGAGAGATGTTATTAATAAGGGACTAAGCGAAGAAGAAATAATTAATGCTTGTAGATTTGCTTTTAAGAGTGGTTGGAGCACGATTAAGCTTTACTTTATGATTGGTCTTCCTACAGAAACATATGATGACTTACAAGGAATCGTTGATTTGGCAAATAAAATTGTGGATACATATTATGAAATACCAAAATCTGAAAGGGCTAAAGGCCTATCTGTTACAGTGAGTGCTTCTACTTTTGTACCCAAGCCATTTACAGCCTTTCAGTGGTGTGGACAAGATAATATAGAGACGATTAAAGAAAAACAAGAATTCTTAAAAACACATTTAACAAATAGGTTTGTTAGATTTAATTGGCACGACCCAGAAACAAGTGTCATAGAAGCAGTACTTGCAAAAGGTGATAGAAGACTTTCCAAATCAATTTATAGAGCTTGGGAGTTGGGACAAAAATTTGACAGTTGGGGCGAATTCTTCAAATTTGAAACATGGATGCAGGCTTTTAAGGATACAGGAATTGATTACAAGTATTACGCGGAAAGAACGATTGGTCTAGAAGAAAAATTGCCGTGGGAACACATTGACATATTAGTTACAAAAAACTTCTTAGAGAAAGAATATCAAAATGCTATGGAGGCTAAGGTAACTCCAAATTGTAGACAAAAATGTGCAGGATGTGGAGCGGTAAGGGCTCAGTGCGGAGTTTGTTTCGAGTAAAATTTGTAGTGGCGCACAGTGTGCGCCAAAATAGACTCGTGTGTAAGTGCTTACCATTATATGCTGTAGTGGCGCACAGTGTGCGCCATAATATATACACATGTGAGTATTTACCATTATAGGAGGAAAAAGAGATGAGTGAAATCATTCGTGTGAAATACGAAAAAAGAGAAGAAGTAAAATATGTTGGGCATTTAGACACCATGCGCACTTTCATAAGATGTATTAAAAGGACAAATATACCAGTTTCTTACTCTAAAGGTTTTAATCCTAGAATTCAAATCTCTTTTGCATTACCACTAGGGGTTGGAGTTACTAGTAAATCAGAATTTTTTGATTTAACTTTGGAAAATAAAATGAATATAGATTTATTCCTTTCAGAATTAAACTCTACATTACCGGATGGATTTAAAGTAGTGGCAGCATATTATCCAGAAAGTAAAAAAAGCTTGATGTCATTAGTAAAAGAAGCGGTGTATGAAATTACAATAAATGATGAAATTAATTTTGAAAAAGTGGATGCATTATTTCAACAAAATGAGATTCTGATAGAAAAAAATACGGATAAGAATGTAGTAATTAAAAATATAAAGGAAGGAATACTCGATTTTTCAATCAATAATCCTGTATGCAGATTTCATGTTACAGCAGGTAGTAGTAATAATGTAAATCCGAATACGATTATAGAGGCAATCAATCAGTATGTTCAAGAAGTGAGAAACTTTGATATTTGTAGAAAAGAATTAATTATATAAATTGCAATTTGATAAAAGGAGTGACAATAATGGAGAAGAATTATGAATTTTTAAATCATGCATGCATTAGATTTGATTTTGATGGAGTGGTTTGCTATACTGACCCATATAATTTAATAGGAGGTAAAAATGATGCAGATATCATTTTTATAACACATGGACATTTTGACCATTATTCTATTAGTGATATTTTTAAAGTAGGAAAAGATAGTACCATTTTTGTTATACCAGAAGGTGTGGATACTCCAGAACTTGATGAAGATAGTATTGTGAGAGTAAAGCCAAATAATTCATATGATGTAAAAGGAATAAAGATTGAAACCATCCCAGCTTATAACATTAACAAACAATTTCACAAAAAAGAAGAGGGATGGGTTGGCTATATTTTAGAACATAATGGAGTAAAATATTATGTGGCAGGTGATACGGATATTACTGCTGAAAGTAGGAAGGTTAAATGTGATGTTGCGTTTGTTCCAGTTGGTGGAACGTACACCATGACAAGCGAAGAAGCAGCACAATTGGTAAATGAGATAAAACCACAAATAGCAGTACCTATTCATTATGGAAAAGTAGTTGGAAGTAGGAATGATGCAAAAAAATTTCAAAGTTTATTAGATGAAAATATTGAATGCAATTTCATTTAGTATGGTATAGAATCACATTATGCTTTATGTAAAAATATCAATAGAAAAAGGAAATACCCCAACCTGTAAAGGATGGGGTATTGTAATTAGTTGTTACACTCTACTTGTTTCTTGATATTATACGGATTCGTCACCATGTCGACGAAGAGAGCATCATCATAGTACTCCGTCAAAGATGTTATGACTTTCTCCTCATAGCTCATTGTCGTATCCATGTTTTTTCTCCTTTCATTATTTGAAGATTGTTAAATTTATAAAACCATTTTTATTATATCATAGTTTACATAACAAGTAAAGTCCAAAATGCATATTCAGGCAATTTTTGGAATATGGAGTTGTTTTTCTGAAATAGTTGCGATATAATGACAGCATAGTATGAGAATAACAGGAGGATTGGTTATGAAAAGAATTTTAGTAGCAGAATTATATAAAAATGCTGAAAAATATGCAAATGAAGAAGTTTACGTTTGTGGATGGGTGAGGACAGCGAGAGATTCAAAAACATTTGGTTTTATTGAATTAAATGACGGTTCATTTTTTAAGAATGTACAAGTTGTCTATGAAGATACATTAAGTAATTTTGAAGAATTAACAAAGCTTACAGTTAGTTCGTCTTTAAGAGTAACAGGCAAGCTTGCTTTAACACCAGAGGCAAAACAACCTTTTGAAATTAAAGCTATAAAGATAGAAATAGAATGTTTATCACCAGTAACATATCCATTACAAAAGAAAGGTCATACGGTTGAATTTTTAAGAGAATATGCTTACTTAAGACCAAGAACCAATTTGTTTAATGCAGTTTTTAGAGTAAGAAGCATGGCTGCTCGTGCAATTCATAAATATTTCCAAGAGCAAGGATATGTTTATGTACACGCTCCATTAATCACTGCAAATGATGGTGAAGGGGCAGGGGAAATGTTCCAAGTAACAACGCTTGATTTAGATAAAGTTGCTGAAACAGGCAAAGTGGATTATGATAGAGATTTCTTTGGAAAACACGTTGGTTTAACGGTTACAGGACAACTTGAAGGAGAAGCTTTTGCTATGGCATATGGTAATATCTATACTTTTGGCCCTACAT
This sequence comes from Clostridia bacterium, assembly GCA_017469465.1. Taxonomy (GTDB): domain Bacteria; phylum Bacillota; class Clostridia; order TANB77; family UBA1234; genus UBA1234. The sequence goes on from JAFUGH010000062.1 coordinate 22,044, forward strand.
TTAGAGCAGAAAATTCAAATACCAAGACGCATGCTTCTGAGTTTTGGATGATTGAACCTGAAATGGCATTTTGTGATTTGGAAGGATTAATGGACATTGAAGAAGATATGTTGAAATATATTGTGAAATTTGTATTAGATAACTGCAAAGAAGAAATGGAATTTTTAAATAAATTTGTAGCACCAGGGCTAATTGAAAAACTAACCAAGCTTTTAGATAGCAAATTTACAAGAATTGATCATGAAGATGTAATTACAATTTTAAAAGAAGCGAAAGTTGATTGGGAATTTAAACCTGAGTATGGCGAAGATATTGCAAAAGAACATGAAAAATATATTACAGAATATTTTGGTGGGCCTGTTTTTATTAAGAATTGGCCAAAAGATATTAAAGCTTTCTACATGAAACAAAATGAAGATGGAAAAACAGTGGCAGCAGTTGACTTAGAAGTGCCAAGTGCCGGCGAATTAATGGGTGGAAGTCAGAGAGAAGAAAATTATGATAAATTAGTAAATCGTATGAATGAATTAGGAATGTCAACAAAAGGTTTAGAGTGGTATATGGATTTAAGAAAATATGGAAGTTGTGTTCATTCAGGCTTTGGAATGGGCTTTGAAAGGTTGCTTATTTACTTAACAGGAGTTGAAAATATTAGAGATGTAATACCATTTCCAAGAACACCAAAGAATTGTGAATTTTAATAATAAAGGGACTGTAAAATAGGGCGAAATTCGCACAAAGGGAACGTCCATTAGTTGTGCAACATAATAAGATATTATTTGTATTTTATGAGTTATGTTGTCATGTTGCACAACTAATGGACGTTCCCTTTGTGTGTTTATGAAATAGTACTTGCCATTTCAAAGTTTTTGTTGTAAAATAATGCCATATGAGAAATAGGAAGGAGTTTTATTTTTATGATAAGTGCAGGAGATTTTAGAAATGGTACTACATTTGAAATGGATGGAAAGGTGTATAAAATAGTAGAGTTCCAACATGTTAAACCTGGAAAAGGTGCAGCATTTGTTAGAACGAAGTTGAAAGATGTTATGTCAGGTAATGTTTTAGAAAAAACATTTAACCCAACAGAAAAAGTGCAAGAAGCACAAATTGAAAGAAAAGATATGCAATATTTATATAATGATGGCGATATGTATTACTTTATGGATAACACAACATATGAACAATTACCTTTAACGAAGGATGACTTAGGAGACACATTAAATTATTTAATTGATAATATGGAAGTAAAAGTTTTATCATTTAAAGGAAAAGTATTTGGCGTTGAACCACCTTTGTTTGTTGAACTTGAAATTACATATACAGAACCAGGTTTCAAGGGTGATACATCTACTGGTGCTACAAAACCAGCCACAACACAAACTGGTTACGAAGTTAGAGTTCCATTGTTTGTTAATATTGGTGATAAGATTCGTATTGATACTAGAACTGGCGAGTATATGGAACGTGTATAAATCCGTTTGAAAAAATATTGGGAAATTTCGTTGTTGGATTACGCATCGAAAATCCTCAACGTGCAATAGCACGCCTCCGGTTTTCTCACTTATCCGCCTAGAAATTTCCTCAATCTTTTTTCAAACATAAGGAAGGCTTTTAATGAATTTGAAAAGGAGAAGTTTAATGTCTGATTTAAAGAAGCAAGTTACTGATAAAATGGTTGAAATAAAGAACACTGTTTCTAATGAAGAAGAATTAGAAAAAGTGATGAAAAGTGTTTATGATATTGTGGATGCATTTAGCAATCAGCTTTTAGAAGTCTCTAGGAGACAAATAAAACTTGAAGAAAAAACGGAAGAAATATTTGAAATGCTTTCAAATATTGAAGAAGAATTGATTCAAGGGATAGAAGATTTTGTCGCTGAGTGTCCATATTGTGGTGAGGATGTTTCAGATGTAATTCCAGAAGATGGCTCAGATTTTGAATGCCCAAAATGCCACAATACAATAGAACTTGAAGAACTTTTTGATGAAGAAAATGGTTGTGGTGGAAATTGCGGTGGTTGCCACGGATGTCAAGATAGTGAGGACGAGGAGTAGTTTATAACTTTTGAAAGTGGCTTTATAGCCACTTTTTGTGTTATTGTTCAACGGAGATGAAATTGAAATGATTAAAACAGTCGAGAATAAAGAAATTGAAAAACAATATGAATATATGGAAAAAATAAAGGATAAAGTGAGTGGATTAAAATATTATATTAATACAATGGGGTGCAAGCTTAACGAAAACGATTCTGAAAAAATATCTGGAATGCTCACACAAATGGGGTATATAGAAACAACAAAATTTGAAGATGCAAATTTAGTTGTTTTTAACACTTGCTGTATTAGAGAAAACGCAGAGGAAAAAGTATTTGGTAATCTAGGGGAACTAAAAAATATTAAAGCCAAAAATAACATGATTATTTGCTTCGCTGGTTGTATGAGTCAAGAACCTCATGTAATTGAAAAGATAAAGAAAAGTTATTCTCAAGTGGATATTATTTTTGGCACTCATAATATTTATAAATTTCCTGAAATGCTATATAATAAACTAGATAGCCAACGTAGAATTTTTGATGTTTGGAATATTGATGGTGAAATCTTCGAAGGCCTTCCGATTAAAAGGAATGGCGAAACTTCTGCATCTGTTACCATTATGAACGGATGTAATAATTTTTGCGCATATTGTATAGTACCTTATACTAGGGGGAGAGAAAGAAGTAGAAGTCCTAGAGATATCTTAAGAGAAATTGAAGAGCTAGCAAAAGAAGGGTATAATGAAATTATGCTACTAGGTCAAAATGTTAATTCATATAATGGTGGAGAAGGCTATGGTTTTGCAAATCTTCTTAGAGATATCGATAAAATTGAGGGCATTAATATTGTTAGATTCATGTCACCTCATCCTAAAGATTTTACCGATAATGTGATTGATGCAATTGCTGAATGTAATAGTATATGTAAGGTAATACACTTGCCACTTCAATCAGGTAGTTCTAATGTTTTAAAACTTATGAATCGTAGGTATACAAAGGAAAGTTATTTAGAATTAGTAGATAAAATAAGAGCAAAAATTCCAAATGTAGCTTTTACAACTGATATTATAGTAGGTTTTCCAGGTGAAACTGAAGAAGACTTTGCAGATACTTTGGATGTGGTAAAAAAAGTAAAATATGAGCAGGTATTCATGTTTATTTATTCGGTTAGAAAAGGAACAAAAGCTGAAACTATGCCAAATCATGTTCCAGAAGAGGTAAAATCTGAAAGATTTGGTAGATTAAAAGCTTTAGCTGATAAACTGACTGAAGAAGAAAACATGAAATATATTGGCACTATACAAGATGTTCTTGTAGAAGGCGAAAGCAAAAATAATAAGGATATGCTTTCTGGTAGAACTAGAACGAATAAAGTCGTTATTTTTGAAGGCGATAAAGAATTAATTGGTAAAGAAATAAAAATAAAAATAACTTCACAGCATATTTGGTTTTTAAGAGGAAGTATTGTAAAGGGGTAAATGTTTGCTCCATCAATAATGTCGAAATAAAGGATAAGCATTAAGCTTAATATAATAAAAAGGAGAGGTGATTTTTTGATAAATATAACTTATAAGGATAAAGTTTATGAAGTGAATGAAGGTACAACAGCACTAGAGTTTATTAAATTTGGCTTAAAATTAGATATGGAAGGAATTATGGCTTGTAAAATTTCTAATGAGGTAAAATCATTAGATGATGCAGTATTAAAAAGAGATTGCGTATTTGACATTGTTGATTATACTTCTGCAGATGGAAGTAGGATATATGTAAGAGGGCTTACTTTCATTATGTTGAAGGCTTTTGAAGAAGTATTTCCAAACGTTAGAATAACGGTTAATTATTCTTTAGGTCATTCGTTATATTGTGAAGCTGAGGATGAAAGTGAGATTACCCTTGAAATGCTGAAACAAATTGAAGAAAAAATGAAAGACATCATTGAAAAAAACCTTCGCTTTGAAAAGAAAGTTTTATCTGTTGAAGAAGCAAAGGCAATGTATAAACAGCATGGCAGAGATGATAAAGTTGGAATTATTGGAAATAGAATGAAATCGCATGTTTCGGTATATGTATGTGGTGAAACAATGAATTATTTTTATGGTGCTATGCCACTTTCAACTGGAGCAGTTAAATATTTTGATATTTTGAAATATGAGAATGGATTTTTACTAGTGTATCCAAGACGTTCGAATCCAACGAAGGTTCAAAAAATAATAGAAACCAAAAAATTATATAATACTTTTAATGATTATGATAAATTACATAAAATATTGAATGTATCAACTGTTTCGGAACTTAATAATTGGATAAAATCGGGAAAAATTGCTGATTTAATTAGAATTTCTGAAGCGTTACACGAAAAGAAAATTGCCAATATAGCAGACATGATTGCAGGCGATAGAAATAAAAAAATCGTGCTTATTGCTGGACCTTCTTCATCTGGAAAAACAACATTTGCACAAAGATTAGGAATTCAATTAAGAGTTAATGGAATAGAAGCTGTTACACTTTCTATGGATAATTATTTTGTCAATAGGGAATATACTCCGAGAGATGAAAATGGAAATTATGATTTTGAGTGCTTAGAAGCAATAGATATAAAGCTATTTAACGATCAATTGACAGCACTTTTAAATGGAGAAGAAGTAGATTTACCAACATTTGATTTTACTGATGGAACAAGACATTATTTAGGAAATAAAGCACAACTAAAGGAAAATCAGGTATTAGTAGTAGAGGGAATTCATGGATTAAATGAAAAACTTACTGAATCAATTCCAAGAGCAAATAAATTTAAGATATATATTAGTGCATTAACTGCATTAAATATTGATGACTATAATCGAATATCTACAACTGATTCAAGAATTTTGAGAAGAATGCTTCGTGATAGCAAATATCGTTCACATTCTGCCACAGCAACTTTAAAGATGTGGCCTTCAGTTAGAAATGGAGAAGAAAAGTACATTTTCCCATATCAAGAGGATGCTGATGTGATGTTTAATTCATCATTAATCTACGAAATCGCAATTTTAAAAACGTATGTGGAACCGTTACTTGCTTCAGTTGATAGAACTGAGCCTGAATTTTCTGAAGCCAAAAGATTATATGAGTTTTTAGGATATTTTTTGCCGATAGAAAAAGATGATATTCCAATCAATTCAATTATACGTGAATTTATTGGTGGAGGATGCTTCTATCGCTAATATATTCATGCTATTTTAATGGTGCTCAGTGCTTGCCAAAGATTCGTAGCAACGCAGAAACGCGAGGTTGTTCATGCGTTAGCATGTTATGCTTTAGCTGTTCGAACGAGGTGAGTTACGGAAAAAGTATGCACAGCACAGCCTCAGTATACAAAGTAGTGTGCGCCATGAAAGGATAAATATGGGGAATTTTACAAAATTAGATGAAGAATTTATATGTGAAAATTGTGGAAATATTGTACCAATTTTAGGTTATACAAGTCGTGATCATTGTAATCATTGTTTGTACTCAAAACATGTGGATATCAATCCGGGTGATAGAGCAGAAGAATGTCAAGGTAAACTTATTCCTACCGCTGTAAAAAATGATGCTAAAAAAGGGTATGTCATCATTTATAGATGTGAAAAATGTGGAGCGATTAGGAAAAATGTGGCAGCAAAAGACGATAATATGAAACTAATAATAAAATTAAGCTCAAATCCGTTCTAAATTTTATAAGCCAAGAATAATTTATTTTTAAGGGAGGAGTTCTATATGAAAAATAAATTATTTTGGCTTATTTTAGTTTTAGCTATTTGTGCTATTATTTTTTCTTTATTAAAAGAACCTACAAAAGATAATATTGATTTTAAACCTTTGGAACTTAATGTTGGAGATGAATTTACTAATATAGATTATGATAATAAAATGTATGTGCTCAATTACATAGTGAAAGATGTTACAGGAGACGGTACAAATGACATGATTATAGTAGTTGGAGAAAAAGAAAAAGTAGATGACTTATTAGCAAATAACATGGACTTAGTAATCTATGAGCCAAACGAGGGTAGTTTTTATAATTTAAAATTGAAAAAAATGAATGGAGAAATGCCTAAGCTCGAGACATACGAACTAACAGGTGATGATGTTTTAGATGTTGTTTTGACTGCAAACGATATAAATGGCAATTTAAATATTAGAATTGCCTCAATGGATCATGGCGATTTTAAGGAAATACTAAAAGCTAAAGATAATAGAGGAATTGTATTTTCAGGCCAATTTGTAGATGGATTTAAAACAAATGTAAAAAACAACAAATATGCTAAGGAAGCAATAATAGACTTATCAGATAGGAAAGAAAACTATATAACGAGTGGATTTTATGATGAATCAGGAAGGCTTCTAAAAATAGATAGTAAGATAACTACATCAAATTTTGTAAAGCTTGAATATGTGCAGTTAGATGGGTATTATGGATTACAAACAACGCAAAGAATTCTTGGCTTTAACAATGAGGATGTATTAGATGAAATAACTGTTATTTGGAAATATGAAAAAGGTAAGTGGGTTGTAAAAGAAGCAAAAGGCAATAATATTGGTAATATTCTTTATTAAATGATTCAAAAAAATAAAAGACGTCTATCGAAAGAAAAACTTTCGGTAGACGTCTTCATATTATCACACTATTTCCACATATAATTGAAACAATGCTGCGTGAAATTATCTGTATCTTCTAATGTTTTAAAAGAGAAAAACAGTACTATCCGTTTCATATAACTATCTTTATACACATTAACAAATTCTGCAGAATTACTTTGAGCCAGTTTAAGAATATTGATACAGTGTTCTAACTCAGTTCTGACGTTAGAAGCTCTTGATTTGTTATATAGTTTTTGAAATAAGTTTAACCAATTGATATCTTTTCCATTATAAGTAGAAAAAAGCTGTTTATCCATTGGAACTTCAACAAAAACCGTTAGTTCTTTGTTCATAAGAATTACCTCCTTATGTTATTAAAAAAGATTACTTAAATAAAATAGCATAGTTTTGAAAAGAAATCAACATAATATGTAGAAATGTCTCTATTTTTCTAAATTTTCATTGACAAAGTGTTTAAAATATAAGATAATAGAAAAGGTTTTAATGGCAGTTTATCGCCATTAATTCAATTTTTAGCAGAAAAAGGAAAGGAATGGTATTTTAATATGGCAAATAATGAAGAACAAAATTTTGCAGAGTTATATGAAAACTCACTTAAAAAATTAGAGGAAGGAACAGTTGTAGAAGGTACAGTCGTAGATATCGTTGGTGACGATATTTTTGTTGACTTAGGATATAAAGCAGATGGCATTATTCCAAAAGACGAATTCTCATACGGAGATGAAGTACCATCTTCAAAATATAAAGTTGGAGATGCGATTTCAGCATATATTTTAAAGATGAACAATGGTCAAGGAAATGTATTACTTTCAACCAAAAGACTACAAAGAAAAAAATTGCAAGAAGAATTTGAAGCAGCAGTAAAAGCAGATAAAGCAATTGAAGCAAAAGTTGTAGATGTTGTAAAAGGTGGAGTCATTGCTGAAAATGGTGCTACTAAAATTTTTATTCCACAAGGACAATTAGCTGAAAAAGTGGAAGATTTGAATTTATGCAGAGGTAAAAATTTAGTAATTAAGGTGATTGAATACAATCCAGAAAAGAGAAAGATTGTAGGTTCAGAAAGAAAAGTAACAAAAGAACTGAGAGATTTAAAACAAGCTCAAACGTGGGCAACAATTGAAGTTGGAAAAACAATAAAGGGTGTTGTTAGACAACTAACAGATTATGGTGCTTTTGTTGATATTGGTGGGGTTGATGGTTTACTTCACATTTCTGAAATGTCATGGAAGGTAATTAAACATCCTTCAGATGTTTTAAAAGTTGGACAAGAAATTGAAGTTATTGTCTTAAATGTCGATAAAGAAGCTAAAAAGATTTCTTTGGGATATAGAAAAGCAGAGGATAATCCATGGGCTAATTTAAGCGTTCAAGTTGGAGATGTTGTGGAAGGAAAAGTAGTTAGTTTAAAACCATTTGGAGCTTTTGTTGAAATTGCAGATGGATTAGAAGGATTAGTTCATATTTCAAACATTACCCATAGAAGAATTTCTAAACCACAAGACGTTTTAGAACTAGGACAAAATGTTTCAGCTAAGGTCCAAGAAATTGATATAGATAAAAAGAGAATTGAATTATCAATTAGAGAATTGGAAGGTGTTAGCGAGGAAAATTCTGAAGCAACTGAAGGAGTTGTTGCTAATTCAGAAACAATAATTGAATAATATTTTTTGTAGCGACGCACAGTGTGCGTCAGTATAACCAGTTAATTGTTGGTTTATTTCATGGCACACGCTGTGCGTCATTATGATATTTTACTTAAATTATGTAATCTGAGAATGATATAGAAAGAAAATCTATTGTTGAGAAAAAATTGAGAATAATTCTAAACACGGTCCAGCAAAGAGAACGCTCAATAATTTTTTAACAGCTCAAATATTAGGAGGAAAAAGAAAATGGAAATTAGAAATGTTGCAATAATTGCTCACGTTGATCATGGTAAAACTACTTTGGTTGATGCTTTACTTAGACAATCTGGAACATTCAGAGAAAATGAGCATGTTGATGAAAGAGTTATGGACTCAAACGACCTAGAAAAAGAAAGAGGAATTACTATTTTAGCAAAGAATACAGCTGTTAAATATGGTGATTATAAAATTAATATCATAGACACCCCTGGACACGCTGACTTTGGCGGCGAAGTAGAACGAGTACTTAAGATGGTTGATGGTGTTGTACTTTTAGTTGATGCTTTTGAGGGGGTTATGCCACAAACACGTTTCGTTTTAAGAAAAGCGTTAGCACTTAACTTAAAACCGATTGTTGTTTTAAATAAAATAGATAGACCTGGTGCTAGACCAAAAGAAGTTGTTGATGAAGTGATTGATTTATTCTTTGAACTTGCAGCAAATGATGATCAACTAAACTTTCCAGTAATTTATGCTTCAGGTAAACAAGGCACTGCTTCAATGGATTTAGATAATCCGGGCACAGATATGACACCTATTTTTGAAACAATAATCAAATATGTTGGAGCACCACAAGTTCATCCAGAAAAGCCAATGCAAATGTTAGTTTCAAGCATAGATTATGATAATTATGTTGGTAGAATTGCTATAGGAAGACTTGAAAGTGGAGAGATTAAACAAGGACAACCAGTTGCTGTTTGTAGAAAAAATGGAACAATTCAACAAACTAAAATTGGTAAACTTTATACTTATCAAGGACTTAAAAAGTTTGAAATAGATGGCGCAGTAGCGGGTGATATCATTGCAGCGGTTGGAATTCCAGATATCAATATTGGTGAAACAATTGCCGACCCAGCAAATCCTGAAGCGATACCATTTGTTGATATAGATGAGCCAACACTTACTATGACATTTAGTGTCAATAATGGACCATTCGCTGGCAAAGAAGGTGAATTTGTTACATCAAGACACTTAAAAGATAGATTAATGAAAGAATTGGAATCAAATGTAAGTTTAAGAGTTGAAGAGACAGAATCTACAGATAGTTTTAAGGTATCTGGTAGAGGTGAATTACATTTATCTGTTCTAATTGAAACAATGAGAAGAGAAGGATTTGAATTTATGGTATCTAGACCATCCGTTATTTTTAAAGAGATTGATGGCGTTAAATGTGAGCCAATCGAAGATTTGGTAATAGATGTACCTGACGAATTTACTGGAAATGTAATTGAAAAATTAGGAATCAGAAAAGCGGAAATGACAAACATGATTGTTGGTGCGCAAGGATATACAAGACTAGAATTCAAAATTCCTGCAAGAGGTTTAATTGGTTATAGAAGTGAATTCATGACTGATACTAAAGGTAATGGTATCATGAATCATGTATTTTCAGGATATGAACCATATAAAGGTGAAATTTCGGCAAGAAATAAAGGTTCTCTTATTGCGTTTGAAACTGGAAAATCAGTAACATATGGATTATTTAATGCACAAGAAAGAGGAACATTATTTATTGGGGCTGGTGTAGATGTATACCAAGGAATGATAGTTGGTGAAAATCCAAGACCAGAAGATATGGAAGTAAATGTGTGCAAAGAAAAACACTTAACAAACACAAGAGCATCAGGAAGTGATGATGCCTTGAGACTTGTACCACCAAGAGTATTTTCGCTAGAACAAGCCATTGAATATATAGGTGAAGACGAACTAGTAGAAGTAACACCTAAAAATATTCGCTTGAGAAAGAAAATACTAGATCCGACAGCTAGAATTCGTTGGATGAGAGCTAACGGATTATTATAAAAATTACAATTTGTCTGAATAATTTTTTCTTTTATGGCAAACACTTTACACCATTGTGGCTAGCAGGACGAAATAATTTGTGTCAATCACTATTTATGAAATTTACTGCTAGGAGAACAAGGCATGACTTTCTCAGTCGGATTTTGAGCCTCGGGGCGATAGATTTAGCCGCCCTCTCGCTCAAGCCTCCTTTGAAAGTAACGCCTTGTTCTCCCAACAAATAAGTGCCTAAAGGATAAAACAATTAGGCAGAAATATGCTGGAGAAGAAGATATATATTTTTTTAAAAGTGAGTGTAGTAGCAAAAAC
>JAFUGH010000063.1 GCA_017469465.1 Clostridia bacterium
AACTGTATTATCTGAATTACTTACATTTCCAATTACGATAGTTGTATCTTCTGCAGAATAACTAAATTCAATACTTCCTGCTGTACCATAAGTAAATTCTACTGTACTTGGTACTGTAATTGTTCTTGTTGCTTTATCTGCTTTTGCAGTTGTATTTTTCTCTGAATCAGTTCCATCTGCAAATGTGATTGGTGTATAGTTATCTCCAGCATTTGCTATAACTATAACATATACATACTTTCCTGTTGCAGTTTCTCCTACAACATATGTGCTGCTTGTTGCTCCACTAATTGGTGTTGCACCACTTGTAATATTTTCAGGATTACTTGTATCTATTTCATTTTCACTTACATACCATTGATATGTTAATGAATCTGTACTTGGTGTTGTCGTTACACTTGCTATTAATGTTTTTCCAAATGTATTTTCACCTGTAATTATTACACTACCACTCATTGTTGCTGGTAATATTCTCCATGCAATTGTTTTACTTGTTATACTTCCATCTTCCCATTTATAATTTGTGGTTGGTGTTACTTCTACAGTATATTCTCCCACATTAGTTGCGCTTGAAGTACCGCCTGTAAAAGAAAATTGTGATGTTGCTTCTATATATTGTTCTTCGCCATTGTATATTTTATCTTCAAATGTAGGAAGTGGTATTTCAGTTCTATCGACTATTACTGTTCTTTCTACTTGCATGCCTTCTACATTTTTATATGTCAAAGTATAAATGATTGTGTAAACAGTTCCGCCTGTCGTAAAATCAGTTGGGAGTCCTTCCACTTCTGCTCCACCATTTGTCTTATATGATGTTGTTACATCATAATTATATATATACTCTCCTGAACTATTTTGGCTAAATCCTGCAACTGTCACGCCAGCATCCACATATTCACCGCCTCGACTTACAGTAACAGTGCTATCTCCTAAAAGTTCTAGGATTGGTCTTATTCTACCATTTCCAAATACAGTAGCATAATTTGTTGCCCCTTCATATGCAGCTTCCGATGTAGTGTTAGGAACATATAGCACTGCATTGGTTAAAGTGTTTAAGCTAGTATTCGTTGCAAGAGTCATCGCATTTGCAGAATCATTAATTGCTTTCGTTGTAATAATTGCAGTTAAAATAGAATCTCCAGAAAACATATCTTGACCATTTAAACTGTCAAAGTTAGTACCAAGCAAAACACTTTGCAAACTAGTACAATCGGCAAACATATAATCAGAGTTTGCTGAAGTATTATGATTAAAATTACTCAAATCTAAACTTGTTAAATTACTACAACTTCTAAACATAGAATGAGTGACTGTAACATTATGTGTATCAAAGTTAGTGACATCTAAACTTGTCAAGCTACTACAGCCATAAAACATTGAACTCATAGATACTACGTTACTTGTATTAAAGTTACTTACATCTAGACTTGTCAAACCACTACAGAAATTAAACATTGTATTCATATATATTACTTTGCTTGTATCAAAATGTGTCACATCTATGGCTGTTAAACCACTACAACCATAAAACATAAAACTCATATTCGTTACATTACTTGTATTGAAATTCGTTATGTCTAATTCCGTTAGTCCACTACAATCTTTAAACAGCCTACTCATGGTTTTTACATTATTTGTTACAAATGAAGTTACATCTAATTCCGTTAATCCACTACAATTTTGAAACATACCACTAATATGTATTACATTACCTGTATCAAAATTCGTTACGTCTAATTCGGTTAATCCACTACAACCTGAAAACATAAAACTTATATTAGTTATACTACTTGTATCAAAATTCGTTACGTCTAATACGGTTAATCCACTACAATCTAAAAACATATTACTTGTAGATTGTACTTTACTTGTATTAAAATTCGTTACGTCTAATTCGGTTAATCCGCTACAACCTGAAAACATATTATTCATATCTATAACTCTATTAGTATTAAAATGAGTCACGTCTAAACCTGTTAATTTACTATCCTGAATAAACATATAGCTCATACTAGTTGTTCCACTTGTATTTAATAAGTTTAATCCTTCAATTGAGGTACAGTTTGTATAATAGCTGAATAAGTACGAACAATCCTCTGGTGCATAGATACTTCCATTACCGCCAATCACTAATTCATACATTCCAGAAGTTGTTGTACTTGGCACTATCCAAGCTTTTACACAGCCATCACTATTTTGTGAAACATCCCAAGGTCCATACGTAATCGTTCCTGTTGGGGTTGTTTGGTCCGTTTTAATAATAATCTTTGAAATATTATCCCTTCTGACACTAGTAGTTGAGTTTTCAAAAATATACTTATTTGTTACAACATTCGTATCATCTCTATCCGCCTTCAACGTTGGCAAACTTACATTGACTGTTCTTGTTGCAGTCATTACCGTATTATTGGATTTATCTTTTAGCGTATAGGTTACTGTATGTGTTCCTGCACTACTTGTATCAATAGAAGCTCCTATTGTAGTTAATGTATATCCATATTGCGTGTAGTTAATTGCATTTTCGTTATTAAATCCTGCCACTGTTGCACCTGCATCGGTATATATAGAACCAACTCCAACCGTTACAGGGTTATCTCCCACTACTTCCAAAATTGGGCGAATTCTATTATTTCCTAATACCGTGCTGTAATTTGTTGCCCCTTCATATGCTGATTCAGCCGTTGTATTTGGTACATATAGTATTTCATTCGTAAATGTCTCTAATCCTGTGTTAGTTGATAATTCCATCGGAGTTGTTCTTGTTGTGATAATTGCTGTTAAAGCAACATCACCAGAAAACATATTTTCCCCATTGATTTTATCAAAATTATTACCTAATAAAATTGTTCTTAAGTTAGTGGCGCTTTCAAACATTGAATGCATATCTTCGGCTTTGCTTGTGTCAAATCCACTTGCATCCAAAGAGGTTATTTCATAACATTCCATAAACATACCAGCAAAGTTAGTTACATTTCTTGTATCAAAATTGTCAAGATTTAAGTTCGTTAATCCTTCACAACCAGCAAACATTTTATACATATTTTCTGCTTTACTTGTATCAAATCCGCTAACATCCAAAGCGGTTATTTCATAACATTCACTAAACATACCAGCAAAGTTAGTTACATTACTCGTATTAAAATTACTTACATCAAGTTCCCTTACTTTGCTGCAATTTTGGAATAAACAATACATCGTTTCTACATTACTTGTATCCCATTGAGAAACATCTATACTTTCTAATTCTCTACAAAATCCAAATGTAGCTAACATATCTTTGACATTACTTGTATCAAATCCACTTACATCTAGGTTTGTCAACTTATTGCAGTCGTAGAACATGACTCCCATATCTTCTACTTTACTTGTATCAAATCCATCTACATCCAAAGCAGTTATCTCACGACATTGCATAAACATCGCTCTAAAGTCAGTAACATTGCTTGTATCAAATCCACTTACATCTAATACTTCTACATTATAACATTTTTCGAACATAGAAGCTGTATCAGTTACCTTACTTGTATCCCAACGCGACACATCTATTGTTTCTAAAGCATTACAGTCACGGAACATAGCTCTCATACTTGTTACATTGTTTGTAATAAATTTACTTACATCTAGTTGTTGCAAGGCTTGACATCCATTAAACATAAATTGCATATCTAATGCGTTACTTGTATCAAATTTGCTTACATCTATACTAGTAATGCTTGAACATGATTGGAACATACCATCAAAGTATTTTACCTTACTCGTATCTAATTTTGCTAAGTCCATTGATGTTACATTAATCATACCATTGAACCAATACGTTGTTGAGATGGGACTAATTTTGTCTTTTACTGTAACTTTTGTTACTTCTTCTCTTCTATTATACCAAGGTACGTCATAATAATGATTATAATTAACTGTACTAAAATCAGTATAAATACCTACAACGGTTCCTTTACTTGTATCAGGTATATTTCCATATTGGAACACTAACTCATTGTTAGAATATAATATGGCATATATTTTTTCCCAATTTGCTTTTAAAATAGCTGTATCCTTTGGATACGCAAGATTTTGAACTGTTTGACCATCCGAATATACTCTACTAAATTGAACGTTTTTAATCGTTGCAGAGCTGCCTTGAAAAACACGGAAAATCAATAATTTATACATAAATTTAGCGTTACCATCTTTTAGTGTAAATCTGACACGATAATGCTTGTAGTCACTTGTCAAATCTATTGAATTCTCACCATCTCCCCTTGTTCCTGTATTTCCTTCAGAGTTAACCCAATTAGCTACACTAGTTAAACTTTCATTACTCCAAAAATAATTTTTTAACGTTCCTGAACCTTTAACGTCTACATCTAATTGGTAAGTATCTCCTACCCCAAAAATTCCTGGAATAGAATAGTATACAAAATCTTGATATCCAGCAGAATTGTACGTTCCTGAAGAGGAATGTTCCGTAGTATCACATTCATATACTTTCTTAAATTTTATATTTTTGATTGTGGCAGAGTTACCTGCTCCTACACGGAATAAAACCGTCTTAGTAACGCTTCCATCTCCAGTACTTCCTAGTGTATATTTAACAGTATAATGTTTATACTCACTTGTTAAAGCTACTGTGTTAGAACCATCTGTATTCGTTCCCGTTCTTCCTTCAGAGTTAACCCAATTAGCTACTTGTAAATAACCACTTGCTCCATAAAAATAGTTTGTTAAATTTCCACTACCTTTAATATCTACATCTAATTGGTACACATCTCCAGCATTGAATGGACCTGCCACATTATATGCCTTAAAATCTAAATATCCTGATTCACTGGCAGCTCTCGTTCCTGAATATTCTCCTGTATCATTGATTTTTTCTTCTTCATTAATAATTTTATATAATGTTACATTTTTTAAAGTAGCAGAATTACCTGGATACAAACGGAATAATATGTGTTTCATAAGATTTCCATCACCATTATTACCAAGCATGAACGTTACCGCATAATGTTGATAATCACTTGTTAATGGAATTGTGTTAGCACCATCTACATTTGTTCCTGTAGTAAAATTCGGTTCACGAACCCAATTTGATACTTGTAAATAACCACTTTGTCCATAAAAATAATTAACTAAAGAGCCACTTCCTTTGGCGTCTACCTCAAGGCGATAAACATCTCCAGCTTTAAAAGGTCCATTAACGCTAAATTGCTTAATGTTGGTATATCCTGATTCACCGGCAGCTAAAGAGCCTGTATATTCTGTTGAATCATTAATCACTAGCGTTCTTGAATATAATTTATTTTGTAACCATCCATTAAATGCGTATTCATCTTTTAGATATCCATTTTCATTAAGCTCAACAGCTTGATTGTATTCTACATTTTGCATTGATGTGCTGCCAGAAGTTTTACCATTACCATCATACATAATGTTGTATGAATTCGTTGTTTCCATCCATCCTGCATATAATGTTGTATCTGTTGTTTTATTCCATGCTCTTGCGCTTGTTCCTGCTGCCGTATAGTATTGCGTACCACTTAAATAATTTGCATTGTCATACCAACCCATAAATGTATATCCTGCTCTTGTTGGTGCTGTTGTGCTTATACCTGGCATTGCTGCTCCATTTGTCGCTACGATGCTTGTACTTTGACCACCTGAACCTCCATTAGCATTAAATGACACATTATTACAATAAATTGTAAAAACATTTCTGCTTGTATTTGACGACCAGTTATATGTATTACTTGCATTATCTCTAAGAATTCCATCCATTATATATGTTCCAGCACCTGAAATAGTAACGTCTCTATACCACGTTGTTCCACTATGTTCTGTTCTCCATGGATTTTCAACTAAAGAACCATTTTTGTACCAAAACCATTGTACATCTTTTACACCTGAAAGATTATCTGCACATCCTGTCAAATTAAATCTTACTGTCGCACCTGATGTTGTAACATTTGATATACTCTTACTAAATCCACCTACCGTAGGTGCTGTTCTATCGACAATCATAAACTCATATGGACCACTCCAAACCCAATTTCCTGCGTTATCTCTTGGGTTTACATGACAAATATATCTTCCTTCTTCTGAAATTGGCACATCATAATACCATGCTCTTTGCCCATTATTATTCCATTCTATCATCTTAACTTGGCTTAACTTGTTCCATGAACCTTCAATTGTTCTAACCCACAAATACATCGCTTCTACACCTGATAAACTATCAGAAGCTCCTGTTGCATGTACTCTAAATGTTTGTCCAGATTGTGCATTTGTGTATCTTGTATTTGCATCCATAAAATAGCCATGTGCTGGTGCTGTTCTATCAACAATCATGTACTCAGATGGACCTGCATAAACCCAATTTCCTGCATTATCCCTTGGGTTTACATGGCAAAGATATCTTCCTTCTTCTGAAATTGGCACATCATAATACCATGCTCTTTGCCCATTATTATTCCATTCTATCATTTTTACTGCTTCTAATATATTCCATGCACTATCGCCTGTTCTAACCCACAAATACATCGCTTCTACACCTGATTCATCGTCAGAAGCTCCTGTTGCATGTACTCTAAATGTTTGACCAGATTGTGCATTTGTGTATCTTGTATTTGCATCCATAAAGTAACCATGTTTTGGTGGAGTTGTATCTTTCCATACCGCATATAATGTTGCTGCAGCATTAGCTGTGTACGTTCCTCCCGCAGCATATGTTGCAGATGTTGCTGTAGATGATGTACTCCAGCCTAAAAATGTATAACCTGTTCTAGTTGGTTTTGTGCTACTTAATGTTAAATTTACACCATATGTTTTGATTTGAGCAGCAGGCGCACCACTACCACCATTAGCATTAAAGCTAACAGCGTATGTTATTTTACCTGGATACGATGTTTTATAAGATCCTTCCGTTCCTGTATATTCTCTATATCCAGTTTCCATTCCTAAAATATTTCCACTACGAGCTGAACCTACGCCTTTTATGATACCATCATAGAAATAAAAACCTTTTTCTGCATACACACCAATATTATTTGATGTTATGATTGGATTACTTGTACTAACTCCTCCACCTGATGTACCTATTGTTATTGCCTTTACACAATTAGAATAAACACCATAATCATAACCATCTATCGTTCCACCTTTAATATTAATATTTGCTGTTACAGAATAACCAGTCGTTTCATATATTTCAATTGCCCTACCTTGCGTACCTGTACTTCTCATTGTTCCACCTTCTATATTAATGGAACCTGTTACATTTCCTTCTGTATCACTTCCAGCATGTGCTTCAATTGCAAAACTTCCAAAAATATTAGTTTCTATTAACCCTCCTGTTACATTACATATTGCTCCCTTTCTCAAGTTAATACTCCTACCACCATACTGATTTCCAGCAGGCATATCACTGCTTTTGATTGTTCTTATTGTTCCTCCTTTAATATTTACAGTTCCTCCAATTGCCATAATTCCAAACCAATGTGAGCCTTGAAATCCTTTGTTTTCAATTGTACCTCCTTCAACATTAAGAGTACCCCTTACTAATATAGTTGTTTGCACTTTTGTATTACTTGAAGGTGTAGTAATTGTTCCATTTCCAGTTACAGTAAGTGTAGCTCCTGATGCAACTGTAATTCCATGCTGTCCTTTGTTAATACTATAGCTATTTGTATTCAAGGTAATACTTTTTCCACTTATTGTTACTTCTGATGTATCTGTATCACTTTTCAAAAGTTCAATTGTACCACCATTACTACAATGACTTACTGCATCTTTTAAAGTAGCATATGTACTATTTCCAACTTTATACATTCCAGAAGCCATGTAATATGTATATTTCTTGATGATTTCACTGTTTGTTAATTCAACTTCTTCTTGACCTTCACCGATAGAATGCCATTCATCCTCTTCAGTTGGACCATTTTCACTGTCACTTAATACAAACTGTGAAATGTTTAAATCTTCATCAAAAGATATCGTATTAGACTCTTTATCGATTGTAAAAGAATCTTCTGAAAGCTTTTCGTATTCAATTGGTGTTTCCTCTTCATTTGTTTCTCCGGTATCCACGAGTTCGTCGTCTCCACTCGAATCACCGCTTTCCACAAATTGGTCTTCGCCACCTGATTCGCCCGTATCAATTGGTTCTTCGATTTTGGTGCCAACCTCTATTTGGTTATCTTCTAAGTTGTTTTCTCGTTTTTGTATTAACTTGCTACCAACTACCAGCACGACAGCTAGCACAGCTACAAGTAAAATACATAACCATGCGACGATTTTTCCTTTCTTTGTGTTGAACAAGTTTTCAAGATTCTTCATAACGATTTCTCCTCTTTTGTTTTTTCGGACATTGTTTAACGTAACATACATCATTTGTATTTGCATTTTCGTAGTGGAGCTTAAGTAGTGCTCCATAAACATTCGTATTATCCAATTTTTGTTTTATGGCGCACACTGTGCGCCGCTACCACATTGTCCTGCTTTCGATTATAGGCGCAAAAGTTTAACTTGTCTACACGCCTACACGCGCGTACGTGTGTTATAAGAGGCAAATTTTTCAATTTTCAATTTTTCTATACTTACGGAACTAGTTTTCTGTTTTTTTCTTCCAACGGAAATAGGACTTTTATTAAATTTAAATTAATCTTTTGTTACAAAATTGTTAAAAACTTTGTAATATTTTTGTAACATTTTGTCAAAACTCTTCCTCCGTAGTGAACTCTCACTATGGAAATGGACTTAGGTGAACTCGAGGACGACCATTAGAAGTCTAAGTTCATTTACCACCGTAGAGGAGTTTAAGTAGTGCTCCAAATGACCATGTTATTATTTCATGGCGAACGTTGTTCGCCGCTACGTATAATGAAGCACAATGTTGTAGAGGAGCATGCATGATACTGTTAGAGCTTTGCTCACTACAGTATCAGTATACAGCGGACAGCGTGCTCCATATGACCATGTTATTATTTCATGGCGAACGCCGTTCGCCGCTACGAATGGCAGTCAAACAAAAACACAATTCTTAAGAATTGTCTCATAGACTTTTAACAAATAATTTTTTAACAATCTAAAAAGCACCATCTCTTTCAAGACAGTGCTTTTCATTTTCATTTATAATATTTATCTTTCTACTGTTTTTCAATCTGCTCTATTGCTACTGCATTAATAATATTTCCTTGACTATCTTTCACTCTAACATAAATCTTTTTCATACCTGCTGTTGTATTTTGTAAGGTGTACTGAAGAGTATCACTATACCTTACCCATGTGCCAGTTGGTGTTTCCGATTCACTAATGTTTACTTCGGAAGCATTTAAAGCTACAACTTTTATCGTTAACAAATTACTTGTTGTAGTCTTAGCACCATCATTAATAATAATTCCTCCAAGAACTGTTTCAGTTTGTTGAGTAACTTCAATTGATGGCTTTTCATTAGTAATTCTTATAACTTCTAACTTAGCAACTCTTGATTCAACTGACCCTCTCTCGTTCGTAACCACACATTTATATAAGTATCCGTTTTCAGTTATTGATAAAGCTTCCGTCCTATATGTTGGAGAGGTACTATCTGTTATTTCCTCCCAAGTTGCTCCATTATTTTTACTTACTAACCATTTGTAATCATAGATATCCGGATATCCGGCTTTGCTTATCACAACATTAAAGTCTGCAGATGCTCCTTCTAATAATTTTACATCTTTTGGATAATCATCCAAAACAGGATATTTATTTGTGATAATCTCTACTGTTTTTTTAGCTACATTTCCAGAACTATCTTTTACCCAAATGGTATAATTTCCATCTTCACTAATAGTTCCTTCTTTTACTAATCGTTTTGTTTCATCAACATCAATCCATGTGGTTGGTAGCTCTTCTGAATCTTTTACAATTTGATATTTTACAATTCCAACATCATCATGTGCAATAATTCTAATAATTACATCATCTTCTACTGCTTTTTGAGTAATAGAATCTATTACAGGTGGAGTTCCATCCGGAGCCTCAGCATATATTGATTTTACTGCCACATTTCCAACATTATCTCTTGCATATAAGTAATACTTGCCTGATTCTGTTATTTTCATTGTTGGTTCACTTGTCCATGTGTAATTTCCAACACTTACAATATTAAAGTCTACGGAATTCATCATAATTAGGTATTTTGCATCAGGCATTCCTGACTCTTCTTCAGTTTCTTCTTCTACAGCCTCTCCAACAATATACTCTCCTTGTATCTCTAATTTAGTTATTGTTGGTGGATTTAAATCTATTCCTTTTACCAAAAATTCTTTACTTGCGATATCTTTTGAATTAAAGATGGTATCATATCCTAACTTAGCTTCAACTGTAGTATTATTCTTTGTTACTCTAACTGTAACTTTTTGAGTTTTCGCTTCATTCCATTTAAGTCCCAAACCAGTTTTTAATCGATATGTTGATTTATATCCATCACCTTGCATATCTTCTGGATATTCAATAATAATATCTTTATACTTTGCAAAATCTTTATACCTTGCCCATGCTTCTATTGGTACATCTGGATCTCGATATATATTGATTTCTCCATCTTTTATATCTACTTGCGGTGTTGTAGGAGGTGTCTCATCAAGTACAATCCTAATTTTAACTTCACAAACCGGTTCATTCCAATTTCCATTTTCATCTTTCACATATATATATAATGTTTTATCTCCTGTATCGTTAAAATATTTTTCAACATTACTCGAAAATGCTAGCCAATCTGTGATTGACTCTGGATTTCCACGTTCAGTGCTAATGTATAATGTTGTTGCCGTTTCTGATGTCAATTCTAATTTTGCAACTTGCTCATTAATAATATACACTCCCTCTTCTTCTCTTAATGAGTTTTTAACTCTAGCTGTAACTACTGGCTTTTCATTCGAGCCTATCCCTGTAACATTTACATTACCTCTAGCTGTTTTTCCATCGACATCTTTTGCTACTATCTCATACACTCCATTTTGTGTAACTTCAATTTCAAACATATCTTCTGTGCCTTCAACTTTGGTTGCTATTTTTCCTCCAATCATTACACTAGCAATTTCTTTATCACTTTTTATTTTAACTGTGATCTTTACTTTTGTCTTTTCTGCATTAATCGTTTGACTTACATCTATTATCTTTATATTTGAATTACTGTTGGAACTAATCCCTTCATACATGATGGTTCCGTCATTGTTTACACCTCTAGCATAGAAAAGTCTTCCTCTTGAGTCATAAACGTAAACATCATCTTTTCCAAAATGAATGATTCTATCTTCCTCAGCTAAACTCAAAAATTTAGTATAATCTCTACCGGTAGTTAAGGCATCACAACCTATAAGATTTAAATCAACTAGATATGCCTGTTCTTTTCCATTGCCTATTGACATAAAACTATATGGTATATCTCCACTTACAGTTACTTTTTCAAAACCATCATCTATATTTGCAATGCTTTCTTTTGTGTTTCCAAGTCTTACTGTTTCAACACTATCTCTCACTTCTTCAAATTCTTGAACAAATTTGGCAAAAGTAGCACTATTCACCGTATAAAACTGAGAATATAACACAACACCAGCTAATATAATTATGACTACAATTGTAACGATTACTGTAATTAGTGAAATACCACTATGATTACTTTTGGTAACTGTATTTCTCATAGGCCTCATCCTCCTACTTATATTTTACTATTTTTTCGTTAATTCGTCAATTTTTTTATAGTTTTATGTAACGCTTTAAGGGCGATTAATGATCGCCCTTACATTCTTCTATATAACTTTTAATGGTATTAAGTATTTTTTCCCAACCTTCTTTTGTGTGTGCCTCTGACTTTATCGTAAGGTTAGGTCCTGTATTAGAGGCTCTGATTAATCCCCAACCATCTTCAAATAGAATTCTTGCACCGTCTATATCTATCACTTTGTATCCTTCTTTCAAGAATCTATTTTTTACCTCTTCAACTATTTTTAATTTTGTATCATCTGTTACCTGATATATTACTTCTGGAGAACCTTCGTATTTTGTTACTCCCTCCATTAATTCAGATAATTTTTTATTGGTATTTGATAATATTTGCATCATTCTAGCTCCAGCATATAATGCATCATCATATCCATAATGGTCATCATTAAAGTATATATGCCCTGCATATTCTCCTGCAAAAATTAAATTTCTTTTTCTTAATTCTGCTTTAATAAGTGAACTTCCAACCTTACAAAACTCTGGTTTTCCACCTAGTTTTTCTATTTCTTCATATAATGCTTGTGTGCACTTAACATCCAAAATTGCCACACTTCCAGGATACTTTGGCATTAAATCTCTCCAAACAATAATCATGTATTCATCACCAAAGTATAAATCACCTGTCTCGTCTATCACAATAACTCTATCAGCATCTCCATCAAAGGCAATTCCCATATCACAATGATTTTCCACTACAAATTTTTCAAATTCTAACATATTCTTTTCTTGCGTTGGATCTGGATGATGGATTGGAAAATTACCATTTGGAGTATCTGCAACCATTAATACTTCCGCACCCATTCTTTCATAAGCTTCTTTTGCATATAAAGAAGCGCTACCACTTCCACAATCCACTGCAATTTTTAATTTTCTATCTCCAAGTTTTACTTTATTTACTGTATAATCAATGTAAGCTTTGGTTAAATCAACAAACTCTACTTTTCCTGGAATTTCCGCAATATCAAATTTTCCTTCTTCAATAAACTTTCTCAAATCTTGGATTTCTTCACCATAAATGGTATCTTTTCCTAGTCCGCAAATTTTAAATCCATTATATTCCTTAGGATTATGGCTTGCTGTAATCATGATGGAAGGTTTGACTCCTAAATATTCTCTTGCAAAATAAGAAGTTGGAGTCGCACAAAGTCCTATATTAATAACATCGACCCCAATTGAAGTAATTCCTTCTGCTAATGCTTGAAATAAATCTTCCCCTGAAAGTCGAATATCATGACCAACAATTATTTTAGTTTGTCCTTGTCTCTTCATTAAAGTAGCAAAACCTTTTCCTATTTTTTCTGCAGCCTCAGCATTTATTTCCGTAGGATAAATTCCTCTAATATCATATCCTCTAAAAACATTTCTAGAAATTATCATTTGTAATTCTCCTTTTTTCATGGAGCACGCTGTGCTCCTCTACAACATTATACTTCATTCTTCGCAATGGAGCACGCTGTGTTCCTCTACATCATTATGCTTCATTCTTCGTAATGGAACACATTGTCCGCTGTATACTGATACTGTAGTGAGCAAAGCTCTAACAGTATCATGCATGCTCCTCTACATCATTAGGCTTCATTCTTCGTAGCGGCGCACAGTGTGCGCCATTACTAATTATAATATATATCCAATTCCCACTTTTGTACATTCTCATCAATATATTTCCAAATTCTTAAATAATCTTTTTCATTTCTAATTACATGATCATAATAAGATTTTTGCCAAATTGGCTTATGAATTGTTTTGGTTATTTTCTCTTTATATTGTTTTATAATCCTTGATATATTAATATTTGTTTTTTTCACTATTATTAAAACTAAATGTATATGATTAGGCATTACAATATATTTATCTATTTTAATCATATCATATATGTTTTCTATTTCTTCAATGTGATTTATAGCTAATTTTCCCGTATTTGTATATATCATTCTCCCATCTTCCACTTTTCCAAAATAATTTTCTTTATTATTTGTACAAATGGTTATGAAATAATATCCTGGTTCTGTATAATCATAATAATTTAATCTAAGATTTTTTCTTTTAAAATAAGTTTTTTCCATTTAATTCCTTTGATTTTTTATTTCTTATGGAGCACTACCTTAAGCGCCGCTTCTTTCCTTTTTATGGCGAACGCTGTTCGCCTCTACAAACATTGCATCTCATCATTCGTACCGGCGCACACTGTGCGCCATTGCCACATTATACTTCATTCTTCGTAGCGGCGAACATCGTTCGCCATAGTATTATATATCTAGGTTTGTTACTAAAAGTGCGTTTTGTTCAATAAATTCACGTCTTGGAGCAACATCATCACCCATTAATACTGTAAAAATTTGATCAGCTCTTGCTGCATCTTCTAATTCTATTTTTACCAAAGTTCTCTTTTCTGGATTCATGGTCGTTTCCCAAAGTTGTTCTGGGTTCATTTCTCCTAGACCTTTGTATCTTTGAACTGTTGTGTTATCTCTTCCAACTTCATCAAGTCTTTGTTGTAATTCTTCATCACTATAACAATAAATATCTTCCTTCAAGCCTCTTTTTGCAATTTTATATAGTGGTGGTTGTGCCGCATACACTCTTCCTTCTTCTAAAAGAGGTCTCATGTATCTAAAGAAAAATGTCAATAATAATGTTCTAATGTGAGCACCATCAACATCCGCATCCGCCATCATAATTATTTTTCCATATCTGATTTTTGAAATATCAAAATCACTACCAATTCCAGCACCAATTGCAGTAATTACGGGAAGTAATTTTTCATTATTATATATTTTATCTATTCTAGTTTTTTCCACATTTAGCATTTTTCCCCACATTGCAAGGATAGCTTGAAATTTTCTATCTCTCCCTTGTTTTGCAGAACCACCAGCAGAGTCTCCTTCGACTAGGTATAACTCGCATTCCTCAGGATCTTTTGAGGAACAATCTGCAAGCTTACCAGGAAGTGAATTACTTTCTAAAGCTGTTTTCCTTCTTGCTAAATCTCTTGCTTTTCTAGCAGCTTCTCTCGCTCTTGATGCACTAATACATTTTTCAAGAATTGATTTCGCTACTGCCGGATTTTCTTCTAAGTAATTAGCAAGTTTCTCATTCATAATACTTGCAACAATACCAGCAACATTACTATTACCAAGTTTTGTCTTTGTTTGTCCTTCAAACTGTGGCTCGGAAACTTTTACACTGATTACTGCTGTCATTCCTTCACGAATATCTTCACCAAGCAAATTATTATCTTTTTCTTTTAATATGTTATATTTCCTAGCGTAATCATTAAAGCACTTAGTAAGTGAACGTTTAAATCCTTCTAAATGAGTTCCACCTTCTGGTGTGTTAATATTATTAACAAAACTTAATGAATTTTCTGAATATGCCGTTGTATATTGTATTGCAATTTCAACAGGTACTTCTGTACCGCCTTCAATATAAATAGGTTTTTTGTTAAGAGGTTCTTTATTTTTATTCAAAAACTCAACAAAAGAAACTAGTCCCCCTTCATAATGAAACTCATTTTTTATTGGTTCTTCTGGTCTTAAATCTTCAAAAGTAATTTTCAAACCTTTATTTAAAAATGCCATTTCACGAAGTCTTTCTGCAAGAATCTCATAATCAAAATCTAATGTTTCAAATATAGTATCGTCTGGTAAGAAGGTGACTTTTGTTCCAGTCTTTTTTGTATTTCCAATTCTTTCAAGTTTGGTTTTTGTTTTTCCTCTTTCATATCTTTGAGTATAAATACCTTCTCCATTTGAGACTTCTACTTGAAGCCATGTAGAAAGTGCATTTACAACAGAAGCACCAACACCATGAAGTCCACCAGAAACTTTGTAACCTCCACCGCCAAATTTACCACCAGCATGCAAAATAGTATACACTACTTCTACTGTTGGAATACCCATTTTGTGATGAATTCCAATTGGTACACCTCTACCATTATCCACTACTGTAACAGAATTGTCTTTATTTAACGTAACATTAATTTCTGTACAAAAACCCGCCAAGGCTTCATCTACTGAGTTATCCACTATTTCATAAATCAAATGATGTAAACCACGTAGTGCCACTGTACCAATGTACATGCCAGGTCTTTTTCTAACAGCTTCTAATCCTTCCAATACCTGGATACTATCCTCATTATATTCACTTGTAACTTTCTCTTTCTCGCTCATTTCTTTACCTCTCTTTTGTTAAAAATATTTTGTTTTATGGAGCACGCTGTGCTCCTCTACAACATTGTGTTGCAATTTCGTAGTGGCAAACATCGTTCACCATTTTTCATGGAGCACGCTGTGCTCCTCTACATCATTATGCTTCATTCTTCGTAGCGGCGCACAGTGTGCGCCATTATATACCTTTCTCTAGCCTCTTTTTTAATGTGGACACAGCAATCGGTGAAATTTCTTCAATGTACTCATTATTGCCTTTATCCATCAAAATAACTGATTTTATTTCTAATGTTTTTGATTGCGAATTATTATCTATAATTTTTTTGTTTTTTAATTCAAATTGAATTCTTTTATTTTCTCTTGAAGACTGAATCGTCTTCATATCAAAAATTCCAATCACGTCTTTATTTTTTAATATCATTCCATTTCCAACATGTGTATACATTTTGTTTTCTCCTTTTATGGAGCACGCTGTGCTCCTCTACAACATTGTGTTGCAATTTCGTAGTGGCAAACATCGTTCACCATTTTTCATGGAGCACGCTGTGCTCCTCTACATTTACGGAAATACAATTTTCATTCACTTACAACGTTACCATTTTCTATATTATACAATTTTATGTTTTTTGTCAAACAATCATATTTTAAAATTGAATTAATGTCTGTACAAGTGATAAAAACTTGATAATCTTTTACAATATTAAAAATAGAATTTACTCTTTCTAAGTCTAATTCAGATGTTACATCATCCAATAATAGAATTGGATTTTCTCCTATTTCTTCTTTGATAATATCAAGTTCAGCAATTTTTAAAGATAAAATTGCAGTTCTATGTTGCCCTTGACTTCCATATAAATTTAATGTTTTATCATTAATAGAAATTTCGAAATCATCTCTATGAGTCCCTTCATGCGTATAACCCTTCCATAAATCGTTTTGTAAATTGTATTTTATTTTTTTTAAGAATTCTTCTTTGTTTGTAAAACCTGTTTTGTACTTAATTATTATTTTTTCTTTGCCATTTGTTAAACTTGGATGAATTTTTTCCATCTTTTCTTGTAATTTTTGAATATACATCTTTCTATATTCATATATTTTTTCAGCAAAACTAGCAAGTTGTTCATCCCATATTTCAATTGTTTCCACATTTTTTGTCTTTAAATAAGCATTTCTTTGCTCTAAAACTTTATTATATTCAGAAAGTATATGTACATAGTTTGGTTTCAATTGACTTATTAAAATATCTAAAAACTTTCTCCTTAAAGCTGGCGCTTGTTTTAAAATAATAATATCATCAGGAGAAAAAATAACTAAATTTAAATTTCCAACTAGTTCACTATTTCGATTTATTTTGATATCATTTAGTTTAATCATTTTTTTTGAATTTTTATTTAAACTAATTTCAATTTTGTTTTCTCTATTTTGTTTTTCGTAATGAATAACTATCTTTGAAATATTTTCATTAAACTTTATTAATTCGTTTTCTTTGAAGGTTCTAAACGAACGACCTAACGCACAAAAATATAGTGCTTCGAGTATATTGGTTTTCCCTTGTGCATTGTTTCCAAAGAAAACATTGATATTATCATTTAAGACAATTTCTTGATGTTGGTAATTACGAAAATTTTCTAAATAAATTTTTTTTATAAGCATTTTATTATCCTTTGTTTATAGATATGATTTTTTTCATGGAGCACGCTGTGCTCCTCTACATCATTATACTTTATTCTTCGTAATGGAGCACGCTGTGCTCCTCTACATTATTATACTTCATTCTTCGCAATGGAGCACGCTGTGCTCCTCTACATTATTATACTTCATTCTTCGCAATGGAGCACGCTGTGCTCCTCTACATTATTATACTTCATTCTTCGTAATGGAGCACGCTGTGCTCCTCTACATTATTATACTTCATTCTTCGCAATGGAGCACGCTGTGCTCCTCTACAACATTGTGTTGTAATTTCGTAGCGGCGAACATCGTTCGCCATTTTTCATGAATCACTACTTCTGCTCCGCCACGATGTTGGAAAAGAATTGAGACAATTTCTAGGCAAACGAACAAGGCAACCGGAGTCGTATCGAGATACGTCGAAGATTTTCGAAGCGTAGTTTAACACAGCAAAAACTCAATTATTTGCTAGCAGACTTATTCTTTTAGTCTAACTGGAAGCACCATATACGTATACGTATCATCAACAACACTTCGAATAATGCATGGAGAAATGTTACTTCCAAAATCTAAATATACTTCTTCATCATCAATTACTTTCAGTGCATCTAACATGTATTTTGGATTAAAACCAATCTCTAATTCTTTACCGCTTGTTTCAACAATTACTTCTTCTTTAGCATCACCTATTTGTGATGTACATGAAATAATTAACGAACCAAGTGTAACAAACATTTTTATTGGATACTTTTTTTCCTTTTCTGCAGCTGTAATTGAAAAAATTGATGCTCTCTCAATTGCACCCTGTAAACTGTTTTTATTTACTTTAATTCTTGTCTCTTTGTCTTTTGGAATGACGTTGTTGTAATTTAAAAATTCTCCCTCTAAAAGTCTTGTCACAATTTTACAATTTGGAAGTTCAAATAATGCCTGATTCTTCGCAGTTCCAATTTTCACTAAATCATCTGCTTCTTGAAGGTTCTTAACAATTTCATTTAAATATTTTCCTGGAACTATTGCAGAAAAATCTTCACTTGCATCTGTAACTAAAGCTTTTCTAAGTGCTAATCTAAAACCATCTACAGAAACAACATTTAAAAGATTTTCCTTAACTTCAAATAATGAGCCTGTAAATACTGGTCTATTCTCCTCCATGCTGATTGCAAAAATTGTTTTCTTAATAAGTTCTTTTAGTATTTTCGAAGATACACTAACACTTTTTTCGACATTAATTGTTGGTAATAATGGAAATTCATTTGCATTTAAAGTTGAAAGTTTATAAATAGAACCTTCACATTCTATTACTAATAAGTTTTTATCATTTACATATATGGTTATTTCTCCGTTTGGAAGTTTTCTAATAATATCACAAAACATTTTACAATCTACAACTGTTTTTCCAGTCTCTAAAGCCTCTATATATTCAATTTTACATTCCATTCCAATTTCAGAATCATTTGTAGTTAATATGATGTTTTCATTTGTAACATTTATTAAAATTCCATCAAGTATTGGTGTGGTAGTTCTACTTACGGAACTACGGCTTACCGTGTTAAGTCCAATCATTAATTTTTCTTTTTCACAAACAAATTTCATTTTATTACCTCCATCTTTTATTATATAAAAATTTTTTGACAAATTAGGATGATTCTATTTTTGTTATTCACAATTTATTAATAAATAGTGAATAATTTATTATAAGATAACTATCATGTTATTAAAGTAAATTATTTTTATATAATAATGTATTACAATTTCATCAACTAAAATATAAAGAATTATACTTTTAATTATGTTTACTAACGAAATAAACATATTGTCCAAAAATTTTAAAGCATTTTATTTTTATAATTAATATAATAAATAATTAGTAGTAATAGTAGTAAGTTCTGTTAGTAATGTGGAAAACTTGTCAAAAGCTGTCCTTGCGTAGGTTTGATGATGTTAATAAGTTGTGAAATGTAAACACAATCTATTAACACTTTCCACACTATAATTTCATTTTTGAATTAATCACACCTTACTGACACGTTTTCCACAATTTAGTGTGAGTAACCAATCAATTGCTTCCGTAAGTAAGGAAAGCAATTATACTTAGCAAAAATTTAAATTTTCAAAAAAATTTGCTAACCATTTATTTTTAAACATTTTTATCCTAAAATCATTTTTTTAATGTTATCCACAATCATCTTAGTATTTGGATTGATACTTATCTCCTCTTCTATTCTATTACATGCATATAAAACAGTAGTATGATCTCTTCCTCCAAATTGTTTTCCTATTTCAACAAGTGTTGATGTTGTTAGCTGTTTACAAAGAAACATTGCAATTTGTCTTGGATAAGCGATGTCTCCCGATCTTCTTTTAATTTTAAAATCATTTTGTGTTAGATTATAATATTTTGCTACTACATTTTGTATGTAATCGATATTAACGACTTTTTCTTGTGAATGATGTAAATCTCCTACTGCCCTTTCTGCTAATTCCATCGTAATTTCACTATTAGTAAGAGATGCTAGTGCAATAATTTTATTTAAGATTCCTTCTAATTCTCTGATGTTTGATTCAACTTTTAAAGCAATCATTGATAGGATGTCATCAGAAATATTAATCTTATCTAACTGACTTTTCTTTCTTAATATAGCATATCTTGTTTCATAATCTGGTTTACCAATATCGGCAATTAATCCCCATTCGAATCTTGATTTTAACCTATCTTCCAGTGGGTTTATATCTTTTGGTGGTCTATCTGAACAAATAACTATTTGCTTATGACTTTCGTATAGTTCATTAAATGTATGGAAAAATTCCTCCTGTGAACGCTCTTTTGATATTAAAAATTGAATATCATCTATTAATAACACATCAATGTTTCTATATTTAGATCTGAATTCCTCTGTTTTATTGTTTTGTATTGCTTGTATTAATTCATTAGTAAATTTTTCTGTAGTTATGTAAAGTATTCTTGCGTTTTCATTTTGACTCATTACATAATTTCCTACTGCATGCATTAAGTGAGTTTTACCAAGCCCCACTCCTCCATATAAAAAAAGTGGATTATATGCATTTCCTGGATTTTCTCCAACAGCAAGTGCTGCAGCATGAGCAAATTCATTACTTTTACCTATTACAAATGTGTCAAATGTATATTTGGGATTCAAAACATTATTTTTATCTTTATGAGTATTATCAATAATGTTATTAGTTTCCATAACTGTTCCATCTACTATGATATTAAAGTCATATTCTCTACCCGTTACTTGTAGATATGCATTTTTTATAAGTGGCAAAAATTTTATTTCAACTTGCCCTTTTTGATATTCTGATTTGGTTTTGAACACAATTGTAGAGCCATCATCTGATACTGGGACTAATGTTTTAACCCAAGTTGCAAAACTGATTGGCGAAACTTCTTTCTCCAAAACGTCGCAAACCGTAGTCCAAACTTCTTCCATCATTATTTTTGTTCCCCTTCCTAAATAATTTACAAAGTTACTAACATTTTATTCACATTTGTGGATAAAATTGTGGATAAAATTTTAGTAAGTAGTTGAAAGTGTTAGAATACCAAGGAATTTTTGTGTTCATAATGTGAAGTCTTGAAATGCTTGAGACAAGTACTGTTGAATAAAAAATGTAACTTTTCTCACTTTTTTTGTGCGAACACAAATTCTAAAACAGATAAAAGCATTATGTTTATTATACATAAGAAAAATTATGTACTTGAAATTCTTGAAACACTAAATATATCAACCTCTCTAGAACTTATCCACATTATATATGTTTGCGAAAATAAATGCAACAAGAAAAGACAAAAAATTTTAAAAGTCTTACTTCCGTAACATAAAAACAAAACATTCGTTGGTTTACATAATATTAGAAAAATTAATTATTGAAAAATTCTCTAATTAGAAAAGGAAGTGAGGTATAAAAAATCCTGATTTTGAATAATTATAATTTTTAGTTGACAAAAGTTCTTAACTCGTTGTATAATAACCCTGCTGTGATTTTTATAAATACATTGCTAAGGTTATTGATATAACTCTATAAATAAATGGAAAATTTTGATGTAGGAGGTGCCGTATATATGAAAAGAACATTTCAACCAAAAAACAGACAAATGAAGAAAGTACATGGATTTAGAGCTAGAATGAGTACTTCAAATGGAAGAAAAGTTATTAAAAGAAGATTGTTAAAAAGTAGAAAGAAACTTTCTGCTTAATGTTTAAGTGTAAAAATTGGCCCGAAAGTTGGGTCTTTTTTTCTATTTGTGAAAAAATAATGAAGAAATTTTTGAAAAATAGGTGCAATTATTTATTTACATGTTAAGGTGAGTAGATTGAAAAATACAATATCAATAAAAAAAAATAATGAATTTGTACATGTTTTAAAGAAAGGAGCTTGGTATTCTCGGCAATTTGATGACTATATATGTTTTACCAAATCATGATGCAATTAATAAGTTAGGAATTGTCGTGAGTAAAAAGTTTTCAAAAAGCAGTGTAAAGAGAAATAGAGTAAAAAGGCTGATTAAAGAGATTTATAGATTAAATGAAGAAGAAATTTGTAAAGGAAAATCTATAGTAATTTTATGGAAAAAAAATGTTTTATATGATAAAGTAAGTTTTGAAAATGTATATCATGATTTATTTAAATGTTTAAAGAAGGCCAATTTGCTAAATAAAGAGGAGGAGTTTAATGCTTAGTTTTATTGCAAGTATGTTTGGATATGTCATGAAATTTATTTATGATATTGTTCAAAATTATGGACTTTCAATTATTTTATTTACATTTTTAGTGAAATTGATTTTATTACCACTTACTATTAAACAACAAAAATCGATGGAGAAGATGCAAGAAATACAACCACTTTATCAAGAACTTCAACGAAAATATGGGAACGATTCTCAAAGATTATCCATGGAATATCAGAAACTTTTAAAAGAAAAAAATATGAACATGGCTTCGGGAATGGGCTGCTCAGGTTGTTTGCTTCAATTAATTCAATTACCCATTATTCTTGGTCTTTTCTATATGATGATGAGTCCACTTACTTATATTTTGAAGCTACCTAAAGAACAAATTGATAATTATAAACAAAATTTGAATACATATTATGCTATGCAAGCAATTGAAAGTGCAAAGGGAAGTGGTGAAGAGCTTACTAGCGCACAAATTAGTGAGTATATGAGTGGAGATTATTTAGAAAATTCTAGATATCTTGAACTTGTTATTGCTAAGCAAGAAAATTTGTTTAATATGGAATTTATGGGATTGAATTTAGGCAATAGTACAAGTGATAATAGAGCTGATTTTCAGTACTATATTTTACCAGCTCTTTGTGTTTTAGTCACTTATTTATCTTTGTATGTTTCTAGTAAAGATATGAAGAAGAAACAAAATAAAGAAGTTAAGCCAAATAATGATGAAAAGAATTTATCTAATGTTCAAGAGGAGATGCCAATGCCAGATATGAGGATGATGAACATTATGATGCCTCTAATGACTGGATATATTGCGTATATTGCACCACAAGGGCTAGCTCTTTATTGGACAACAAATAGTTTACTTCAATTTATTCAAATGATAGCTTTAAAAAAGTTGAAGAAGAGTGAGAAGAAAGAGAATTAATAAAAAATTACATTTTAAGGTTTGTGCTATAAATATTGGGAAAGGGGATGCTTTTAATGGCAAAAGTTGCTGAAGGAATTGGAAATACTTATGAAGAAGCAGTAAAAGATGCTTTAAGTAAGATTGGTTTGGAAAAGAATCAAGTTTCAATAGAGATGATTGAAGAACCAAAAAAGAGATTTTTTAGTATATTAGAACATAGAACAGTCAAGGTTAGGGCTACTGAAATTGAAGTGGTAGAAGAAAAAACATCTAATAAGTTTACCGAAATAAAAGAAGCACCTGCAGAAGATGTTGAAGCTGCAAGGGTTAAAACTTCTGAATTTTTGAATGAGTATTTTGAAAAGATGGGAGTTAAATTAGATATTTCTTCTAAATATGAAGATAAGATTTTAAAGTTTGATATTTCAGGAGAAAAGGCTGGTATTATTATTGGATATAGGGGAGAAAATTTGGAAGCATTACAACTACTTGTATCTACTATTGTAAATAGAAAGAAGGAAAATTACGTAAAGGTATTACTTGATGTTGAAGGGTATAGACAAAAGAGAGTAAAAACTCTTGAAGAACTTGCTACAAAAGTTGCCCACACTGTCATTAGCAAAAGAAGAAGTATTACTTTAGAACCTATGGTACCTTTTGAAAGAAGGGTAATTCATACAACACTTCAAAATAATCCAAAAGTAAAGACTGAAAGTATAGGTGTTGAGCCATATAGAAAAGTTGTTATTTCACTAAAATAAAATCTAAAGGCATATTGACATTTTATGAAAAATAAAATATAGTAAAAAAAAGGTAAAGGAAACCCGCAAAAGCGGTTAGCCTAAACAAAGTTTTTTTAATCGCCTGGTTCGACTAAAACAGAGGCGATTATTTTTTTCGTCTAATATGGCTAACCGCTTCGCATATTTTCTCTGCCTTTAATGATTTTACAGTAAATACTCATAAAATGCAATTTTTTGATAAAAATAGGATGCTTTTATATATAGGAATTGAAATATTATGTAAAATGGTATATAATATGCTAGATGTTAGAAATGGGAGGTGAAAGGTAATGAAGACGATTGCCGCGATTTCAACGCCTATGGGTCATGGCGGTATTGGAATTGTACGAATTAGTGGTGATAAGTCGTTAGAAATCATTTCAAAGGTTTTTAATCCAAAGAATGAGGGTGAATTGAAGCCATATACCATTAAATTTGGAAATATTGTTGATGAGCAAGGAATTTATATAGATCAAGTTTTAGTTTCGTATTTTAAGGCTCCTAAGACGTACACAGGGGAGGATATTTGCGAGATTAATTGTCATGGTGGTTTGATTGTCACAAAACAAATATTAGAGCTTGTATTAAGAAACGGAGCAGAGCTTGCAAAGCCAGGTGAATTCACGGAAAGGGCATTTTTAAATGGTAAAATAGATTTAACACAAGCCGAAGCGGTAATGGATTTAATTAATAGTAAAAGTGCCAAGGAAAAATCAGTTTCTTTAAAACAACTTGAAGGATATTTAGGAAAAAAGATTAAAGAGATTAAAGATGAAATTATTGATTTATTGGTTGATATTGAGGCAAATATTGATTATCCAGAGTATGATGTTCCAGAGATTCAGAAAGAAAAAGTTGTAAATGTTTTAAATGATGCTATTTACAAAATTGAAAAGTTAGAAAAAACTTTTGAATCAGGAAAAATCCTTAAAGAAGGGGTTAATACTGCAATTGTAGGAAAGCCAAATGTTGGTAAATCATCACTTTTAAATGCATTATTAAGAGAAAATAGGGCAATTGTTACCGAAGTGGCCGGCACAACTAGAGATACGATTGAAGAGTATGTTACGATTAAAGGGATTCCTCTTAAATTAATAGATACTGCTGGAATCCGTGAAACGACTGATATTGTTGAGAATATTGGAATAGAAAAGAGTAAGAACGCTATTGAGGAATCCGAACTTGTATTATTACTACTAGATGCAAGTAGTGGTTTGTGTGAAGAAGATAATGAGCTTTTGAGACTTATTAAGTCAAAAAAGCATATTGTTTTGATTAATAAAATTGATATGCAAAGTAAGATAAATTTCAATGATATTAACGATGAAAATATTATTGAAATATCTGTAAAAAATGATGTTGGATTAGATAAATTAGAAGACAAAATTGAAGAAATTTTTGCAGTGAATACCCTTGAAACAGACGATAACATTATGATAACAAATGTGAGACATCAAACTCTTATTCTAAATGCAAAGAAAGAGCTTAAAAATGCCATTGATTCAGTGAATAACGACATACCTCTAGATATGTTGTCTATTGATATTAGTAATGCAATTCAAAACTTGGGAGAAATCACTGGAGAGGCTGTTTCTGAAGACGTGATAAAAGGAATTTTTGCAAAGTTTTGTCTTGGAAAATAAGAGACTTGGGAAGGAAGGAATACGAATGGAATATAACGCAGGAAAATATGACGTTATTGTTATAGGTGCTGGACATGCGGGATGTGAAGCTGCTCTAGCAGCAAGTAGACTTGGTGCTAGGACTTGCATGTTTACGATTAATATGGATAGTATTGCTAATATGCCTTGTAATCCTAATATTGGAGGCACTTCGAAGGGACATTTGGTAAAAGAAATAGATGCTCTTGGAGGAGAGATGGGGAAAAACATAGATAAAGCTTTTATTCAATCTAGAATGTTAAATAAAAGTAAAGGTCCTGCAGTGTATTCCCTTAGAGCTCAAGCAGATAGGAAAAAGTATCATATTGAAATGAAACATACGCTAGAACTTCAAGAAAACTTGGATGTTAAACAAGGGGAAGTAGTTGAATATATTGTAGAAAATGGTGAGGTTAAAGGTGTTAAGACGTTAACTGGCGGTATATATACTGCAAAAGCTGTCATTTTGTGTTCTGGTACATATTTGAAAGGTAGAATATTTATTGGAGAAGTTAATTATAGTGGTGGTCCAGATGGTATTTTTCCAGCAAATTATTTGACGGAAAGTCTTAATAAAATAGGTATTGAAACAAGACGTTTTAAGACTGGTACACCTGCTAGAGTAAATAAAAGAAGTGTGGATTTTTCTAAAATGGAAATACAAAATGGTGATGATGAAATTGTTCCATTTTCTTTTGAAAATCATGATTTGAGTAGGAAGCAAATTCCTTGCTATTTAACATATACCAATGAAAAAACACATGAAATTATAAGAGCTAATTTACATCGTTCACCTTTATATGCTGGTGAAATTAAAGGTACTGGACCTAGATATTGTCCTTCGATAGAAGATAAAGTAGTTAGATTTGCTGATAAAGAAAGACATCAAGTTTT
Organism: Clostridia bacterium; assembly: GCA_017469465.1. Lineage (GTDB taxonomy): Bacteria > Bacillota > Clostridia > TANB77 > UBA1234 > UBA1234. The sequence goes on from JAFUGH010000063.1 coordinate 26,542, forward strand.
TGTGGAACCAATGGGAGAAAATACTGAAGAAATGTATATTCAGGGAATGTCTAGTTCTCTTCCAGAAGAAGTACAAATTGCCATGTATAGGACTATACCAGGACTAGAAAATGTTGAGTTTACTAGACCTGCATATGCAATAGAGTATGATTGCATTGATTCAACTACTTTAAAACTTAGCTTGGAGTCTAAGATTGTGAAAGGGTTGTTTTTCGCAGGTCAAGTAAATGGCTCATCAGGTTATGAAGAAGCTGCTGCGCAAGGAATTATGGCTGGTATTAATGCCTCAAGATTTGTAAAAGGTTTGGAACCAATTATTTTACATAGAAGTGATGCTTATATTGGTGTTTTAATTGATGATTTAGTGACAAAAGGGACAAATGAGCCATATAGAATGATGACTTCTAGAGCGGAATATAGACTTTTGTTGAGACAAGATAATGCAGATAGTAGGCTTACTAAAATTGGACATGATATTGGACTTATTTCTGATGAAAGATATGGAAAATTTATTGAGAAATATAAAAAAATTAATGATGAAATTGAAAGAGTAAAAACGGTTAATATAAGACCAACAGATGAAGTTAATGAATTATTAATGAAATATGGAACTACTCAAATTAATACAGGTGTAAAGCTTTCCGAACTTATCAAAAGAACAGAATTAAATTATGATATTCTTAAAGATATTGATAAAGAAAGACCTGAGCTTTCAAAAGAAGAGAGAGAAGAAGTTAATATTGAAATTAAATATGAAGGCTATATTAAACTTCAAATGGAGCAAATTGAACAATTTAAAAAATTAGAAAATAAATTAATTCCAAATGATATTAATTATGAAGACGTGAAGGGAATTAGAATCGAGGCAAGACAAAAATTAGAGAAGTTTAGACCTACTTCTATTGGACAAGCTTCAAGAATTTCGGGAATATCGCCCGCAGATATATCGGTATTATTAATTTATTTACAAGCCAATAAGTAAGATAGAAAAATTACAATTTGTATTATTGATAAATTTTATATAATTTACTCAAACACGAGAATGACCTAAAAATCGATTTTTACAAAGTAAATGATAAATTAATAGATAGAAAAATAAAGCCTAAAATTATCTAAAATAATTTCAAATAATTAAAAAGTAACTAAAAGGAGAAATTATGAAAACTTTATTTAAGAATTTAGCATCTGAATTAAAGATAGAATTAACTGATGAACAAATTAATAGATTTTTTAAATATAAAAAGTTATTAGTTGAAACAAATAAATATATGAATCTTACAACTATAACCGAAGATAGAGATATTATTTTAAAGCATTTTATTGATTCATTAACAATTAATCAATATATTGAAAATGAAAAAAAATTAATTGATGTTGGAACTGGAGCAGGTTTTCCAGGTGTACCTATAAAAATAATTAGAGATGATGTTGAGATTACTTTGCTTGATTCATTAAATAAAAGATTAAATTTTTTAAATACTGTTATTGATGAATTAAAGTTGAAAAAAATTAATACTATTCATGGAAGAGCAGAGGATGTGGCACATTTTAATGAATATAGAGAACAATTTGATTATGTTACAGCTAGAGCTGTTGCAAATCTTGCTACTTTATCTGAGCTTTGTATTCCATTTTTAAAAGTTGGAGGAATATTTATATGTATGAAGGCAAATATTGAAGAAGAAATTGAAAATGCTAAAAATGCAGTTAAGATTTTAGGTGCAGAAATAATAGCTATAGATCAATGTATTCTTCCTGAGAGCAATATTGAAAGAAATATTATTCTTATAAAGAAAGTAAAGAATACATTAAGCAATTATCCTAGAAAAGCTGGCTTACCAGCAAAATTTCCTTTAAAATAGATGAGATTGTTTTAGAAAAGTTTCACGTGAAACTTTTCTTTTTTTTTCGACCAATAGGGACGGAGGAGTTTGGCTGAATGCACAATGAGTGCACAATGGGGACGTCCATTAAATGTG
>JAFUGH010000064.1 GCA_017469465.1 Clostridia bacterium
CTGTGGGAGCAACAGGAATGGCAACAGGTCCTCATCTACATTTTGAGCTACGATATAATGGAGAAGTAGTAAATCCTATGGATTATATTAAAAAATAGTTACACAATTGGACAGGTTTTGATACTTGTCCAATTTTTTTATCTAAATTTGGCAAGTTATGATATAATGCAGGTAAAAGAGTAGGTGGTAATATGTTAAGTTGTAAAGATGGAATTATAGGTCTAGTAGTTGGAGATGCTATGGGAGTTCCTGTTGAGTTTTGCATAAGAGAAAAGCTTATGGAAAATCCTCTTACTGAAATGGTAGGATATGGAAGTCATGATGTACCAAAAGGTAGTTGGTCAGACGATTCTTCAATGACTTTGGCTACAATAGATGCAATAATTGAAGATAAAACTATAAATTGTGAAACGATAGCAAGAAACTTTTTATCTTGGTTTAGAGATGCTAAATATACACCTACTGATAGAGTATTTGATATTGGTAGAACTTGTTTACAGGCTATTGCAAGGTATGAATCAAAATTAGACAAAGCAGAAGAATGTGGTGGCAAAGGAGAAATGGACAATGGTAATGGATCACTTATGAGAATTCTTCCTGTTGCTTATTACTGCTACTCTAAAAATATGACAGAAAAAGAAATATACAACGTGGTAAAGAGTGTTTCATCAATCACTCACGGACACGAAATAAGTATTATGGCTTGTTTCATATATGTTTTGTTTGCTATTAGGTTGTTATCTGGAGATAAATTAGAACAGGCTTATAGTAAGATAAAAGAAGCACACTACAATGGCTATTTTGATAAAGATACAATAGTAAGGTTTGATAGAATATTAAAGAATGATATTAGTAAATATGATTTGGATACAATTAGTTCAAAAGGATATGTACTTGATACTCTTGAAGCTACTTTATGGGTATTATTTAATACAGATAGTTATAATCAAGCTATAATTGGAGCAATCAATCTTGGTAACGATACCGATACAGTTGGTGCTTGTGTAGGTGGACTTGCAGGAATTTATTATGGATTTGATAAGATAAATGTGTTATGGATAAAAGATATTTTGAAGTATGACTATATAATTGGACTATGTGAAAAGTTTGATGAGGTGTTGAAAAATGAGTAACTTTAAATTAATAAATGCTTCTTGTGCAGATCAAGAAGTTGATGCAATTGTTAATGCTGCAAACAGATATTTAATGTCTGGTGGTGGAATTTGTGGAGTAATTTACAGAAAAGCAGGATATGAAGAATTAGGAGATGCCTGTAAAAAGATAAAAACTCCTTTGAATGATGGAGAAGCGGTTATTACTCCTGCGTTTAATATAAAGAATGCAAAATATATAATTCACGCAGTTGGCCCAGACTTTAATGATACACCAAAAGCTTTTGAAGAATTGTATTATGCTTATTATAATTCAATGAACCTTTTAATTGAGAATAATCTGCATTCAATATCTTTTCCTTTGATTAGTGTAGGTATATTTGGAGGTAATCTTGAGAACCCTGTAGCAGAATCTACCAAACAATGTATGAGAGCTTATAAAAAAATAGCTGAAGATTATAAAGATTATGAAATAGAGGTTGTTTTGTGTGCATTTACTCAAGGGAATTTGCTAGTGCAAATGTAATATTTAACGAAATGATTGAAAAATAGATAAAATTATGATATAGTAATATCACCATAAAGAGAAGGCGAGAGACAAGCTCTATGACCCTTCAGCAACCTACCGAAAGGAAAGGTGCTAAAGCTTGGATGATGGGATATATGATTCTAGAAAATATACTCCTGTCATACGATGGGAGTTTTTTGTTGCCCTTCTTTATGGAATAAATATATAAAGGAGGCTTTTTAATGGCAATTATTAATGTTGAAAAAGAAAGAAGAAAGGATTTTATTGAGAAATTTGAAAAGAAAGGTTTTAAGATTGAATCTAGATTTTCTAGAGAAGGAATTATAGGAAGTGTTTTGCCAATTACTCTAGATTTTGAAACAAAAGAAATAGGAAGAATTGGAAATGTCACTTGTGCGTGTGTAGCATCAAAACACGGGATGGTACTTGAGGAAGATAAATTTTTAATTACATTAGATAACATAAAAAAGTTTCATAATTATTAATAAAGTTTTTGATTTTTTTTGTTAGATTTTGTTCAAAAATGACTTTAAATACTATATAATAAATTATAATATAATTTTTTTAGCTGTAAGTTGAATAGGGCAAAATTTATTGAGTAATCAATAAATAAATACTATAACGAATGACATAACAATAAGACTCTATAAGATTAAGCTTATAAGAGCCTTTTTTAAATTTGCAAGGAAGAGGGTTATTTAATGTTTGATATTAATAATCGTAGATACACAGGAAGTAAACATAAACTTATGAACTGGATTAAGGAACTTATTGAACAAAATTGTGAAGGAAATACATTTTTTGATGTTTTTGCTGGCACAGGTACAGTTACTGAATCGGTTTTGGGAGAGTATGATAATTTTATTTTAAATGATTTTTTATATTCAAATGAAGCAATATATAAAGGCTTTTTTATGCAGGATGACTTTGATTCTGAAAAATTATCAAGGCTTCAAGAAAAATATAATAATATTTCAAAGTTTAAATTAGAGAATAATTATGTGTCAGATAATTTTGGAGGAAAATACTTTAGCAAGAATGATGCTAAAATGATTGGGTTCATAAGAGAAGATATAGAAAAAAAGTATAACTCTAATGAACTAAATGAAAAAGAGTATTATGTAATGCTTTCATCTTTGCTGTATTCTTTAGATAAAATTTCTAATACTTGTGGTCATTATGATGCTTACATAAAAAAAGATGTAGTTGATGATAAATTTAATTATGAGATGATTTCACCAATTAAATTGGAAAAAGGAAAAGCTGTACAAATATGCAGAGAAGATTCAAATGGACTTGCTAGAAAAGTTAAAGCTGATATATCGTTTATTGATCCACCATATAATTCTAGACAGTATAGTAGATTTTATCATGTTTTAGAAAATATCACAAAATGGGAAAAACCTGAATTATATGGGACTGCATTAAAGCCTAAAGAGGAAAATATGTCAGAGTATTGTAAAACATCAGCACCAAAAGCTTTTAAGGATTTAATAGAACATTTGGATACGAAATATATTGTAGTTACTTATAATAATACATATAATTCTAAAAGTTCATCATCCAAAAACAAGATAACATTAGAGCAAATTGAAAATACCTTAAATTCAGTTGGGGAAACAAAAATATTCAGTAAACCATACAAATTTTTTAATGCTGGGAAAACAGATTTTAAAGACCATAAAGAATATGTCTTTATTACGAAGGTGAAGAAAGATGGATAAAGAAATCGTTAGATCTCCATTTTTTTATGTTGGAGATAAATATAAGCTTATGCCTCAATTAAAAGAGCTTTTTCCAGATAAAATAAATAATTACATAGAGCCTTTTGTTGGAGGTGGAAGTTCATTCTTAAACTCAAAAGGAAAAAGATATGTACTCAATGATATAGATGAAAACGTTATTGCTTTGCATAAAGAACTTGGTAAATATGCAGGAAAAAGTAAACTATTATTAAAGAAACTTTATAAAATAATTGATGAGTACAAATTAAGTTGCTCTTATAGAGGAATAAATGTTCCAGATGAGTTAAAACAGAAATATGTAAAAACATATTATTCTAGATACAATAAGGAAGCTTATAATAGGATGAAAGCTGATTATAATAAGACTAAAAATACTTTATTATTATATTTATTGCTGATTTATGGCTTTAATCATATGATTAGATTCAATTCTAAAGGAGAGTTTAATTTGCCAGTAGGCAATGTTGATTTTAATAAAAATGTTCATGATGCTTTAATTAATTACTTGAAATTTAGGGAGAACAATGAAATAGAGTTTTATAATAACGACTATCAAGAATTTTTAAATAATATTAAGATTTCGCAGAATGATTATGTTTTTCTAGATCCTCCATATTTGATATCTATGAGTGAGTATAATAAACTTTGGAATGAAAAGAAAGAAGTTGAATTATATAATTATTTAGATAAATTGGATAAAAAGGGAATTAAATTTGGAATAACTAACTTAGTACAACATAAGGGGAAAGAAAACAGAATCCTTATTGATTGGTCAAAAAAATACAATGTGTATAATATAAACAGCAACTATATAAGTTTTAATGATAATTCCATAAAAACAAATAGTAAAGAAATATATGTTACCAATATGATGATAGGAGATGATAAAAATGCCAAATAGGAGAAAACCTATATCATTTGATACTACTTTAAGAAATCCAGAAAGAATACCACAATTTATTTCAATTTTATCAAAATTTGAAAATAAAATTATGAATTCTGAAATAGCTTTAAATCTAGAAGCAGAAATTATAAGACAAAAAATATTTAAGCCTACAAGATCAACATTAGGAAAATATGTTAAGGAATACCACGAAAAATTTAATTTTGAAGCTAATGACCAGTCTGATGAAGCTTCTAATAAGGTAGCAATGTATTTTGAAGAGTGGGAAAACGCAGAACCAGAGAATATTGATGTTAATAAGATTATTTATTTGTTGAAAAACACTATTACTGCACATAAAGAAAAAGGTTGGAATGGTGGCTGGGAATCTCGTATACATACTCAATATAATTTTTTGAATGAGTTGGGCTTAGTTAGAGTAATTAAGAACAAAAAAATACTCATATCTGAAACGGGGAAAATGATGATAAAAGCATATACTAATGGCATTCAAAATGATGATTTCCATTCAGAATATGAACAAAGTGCTTTTTTAAGTTCTTTTGCTAAATATCAAACAAACAATCCATATAGGAGTAACACTATTAATGTGAATTTTCTTGCGTTAGTTTTAAATGTTATTATGTATTTAGATGTTACTTATAATAAATCTGGTATTGGTATACAAGATTTACCTTTTATTATAGTATGGGGTGATAATGATTATAAATCTTTAGGTGATTATATTTATAAATTCAGAGATAAGTTTGGATATAATACTTCTAATGAGCTTGTATATGAATATGCAATGAATTTGCTTGATGAAAGTACAAGCAATTATGAATTAAAACCTGCAACACAAGAATTTATTGAGAGCAAGAAAAAAGATTATAAAATAAGCAAAATAATGAAAGAAACTCCAGATGATGTTACTAGAAAGTTACGTTATACAATGCTAATATCTTTAAGAGGAATTGGAAATTTTATAGATATAAATCATAATGAAGATGAGAAGATCAAGTATATTATAGAAAATTATTCTAGTAATAAAGACTATAATGATGAAGAAGAATATATTAATAACATTGGAAAAATTGATAGTCAATTATGCTTTGAAATAGATAAACAGGAAACGGAAGAACAAAGAACAATAAAAGAAAAATTAGTTGAGGAATGGTCAATTAGTAAAGAGTGGAATTATTTGAAACAAGAATTACACAATCTTTCCGTTGGGAAAGACTCTGAAGATTTGATTCTTAAGTATATTAAAGAAACAGCTCGTTTAGAGTTTTTAATTGCAATTACAATAAAGAAAGCTATACCTAGTCTAAAAGTAATTGCAAATTATATAGCAGATGATCAAGGATATCCATTTAATACAGCTTCTGGAGGTAATAGTACAAATATAGGTGCTGACATAGATGTTTACGATGAAGAGTCACATGTATTACTTGAACCAACTATGTCGATTTCTCGTTCTTTTCAGATAGAACATGAATTGCCTTCTATAGAAACACATTTAATTGAATCAATGGAGTCTGATAAGGAAACTAATCGTTCAATTCATGAATGGTTTGCACTATTTATTGCTCCAAGAATTAATAGATTTGTAGGAAACAGTGTTGCGATTATGAAGGAGTTATTAAGAGTTGAAATATATCCTTGGATGATTGACGATTTTGTTGAGTTTTCTCAAGAAGTTGAAAGTATTAAAGATTATAAACAGATTAGAGAATATGCTGAAAAAATTAGTATGTAAATAAAAAATGCACAATTCAATAAGGAGGAGTAGTATAAATGAAAGCTGTAGATGAAAAAATAGGAAAATTCTTGGGAAATAGTGATACTGTTTTTATTATTCCACCATTTCAAAGAAACTATTCATGGGATGAAACTCAATGTAATGAGTTATTTGATGATATATTGGATTCTGTAAAAAAGAAAAGAAGTCATTATATTGGAAATATAGTATATTTTGTTGGTGAAAATAATAGGGCAGGCTTTAATGAATATATTCTTATTGATGGACAACAGAGAATTACATCAATATTATTATTGCTTTGTGCGATTAGAAGTAAACTTCCTAAAGAAGAGGTTAAAAGACTTGAAAAGAAATTTTTAATTAATGAAGATGAAAAAGATGATAAATATAGAGTTAAACTAAAACAAACAGAAAACGACTATAGAATATTTGAAAAGATAATTAGTAATGGTGAATTTTCAAGTGATGAACGAGATAATAAACTTTTTAAGAATTATAATTATTTTTTAGATAGAATAGCTGATTTTGATGAGAATACTACTATTAATATATTTAATGCCATTGCTGATTTAGACATTGTTGATTTGAATTTACAAATTGAAAAAGATTTAGAAGCCGTTCAGAAAATTTTTGAAAAAATTAATTCGACTGGAAAAGAATTATCTGTAGCAGATTTAATTCGTAACTATCTACTAATTTCCAACAATTCTAATACACAAAATGATTTATATAATAATTATTGGGTAAAGATAGAGGAACTATATCAAAATAATGATGATATATCTGATTTTGCTAAGCATTATTTAATAACAAAAAGATGTATCTGGGTTGAGGAAAAGAAGATGTATTCAACCTTTAGATTGTACTTCGATAATAGTGATATGACAAAAGAAATGATACTAAGCGAAATACTAAGATATTCACAATATTACAATTGGTTTATAGATGAGAATTGTCCAGATAAAAAAATTAATATTACTTTAAAAGAATTAAATGTGTTAAAATCTGACGATATGTATAGTCTATTATTGGTACTATTTGATAAATTATATGACAATGGCAAGGATAATTTGAGAAAAATATTAAACTTGTTATCTGATTTTATGATTAGATATCGTATTGTTTCTCCGACAAATGGTAGTGGAGATATAAGAAAAACGTTATTTACTTTGTTATCAAAAATTACTCAAGATGATATTGAATTAAATTATGATAGTGTTTTATATGAATTGTCTAATAGCCCTTCACCTGGTGGCAGGTTTCCAAGTGATGAGGAGTTTAAAGAGGCATTAAAGAATTATGTTAATACTTCATACGCAAAAGCTTTACTCTATAAATTGGAGTATAAAAAAGTAAAAAATATAGAGGTAGATATTAGAAATGTTACGGTTGAGCATTTGATGCCACAAACACTTAATGATACGTGGAAACGATATTTGGGTGGGGAATCAAAAGCCTCTATGATTTATAATACATATATTAATAATATTGGTAATTTAGCATTATTGTCTAGACCATTAAATTCTGAAAACTCTAATGCAAAATGGGATAAAAAGAAAAAGAACATCGTTAATTCTCAATTTGTCTTAACAAATTCAATTGATATGGATTGTAAATGGGATGATAGTGCAATTATTGATAGATGTAATGAATTAACTGGTTTGGCACTTAAATATATAACTGGTCCAATAAAAAGAGAGAGAGACTTTGAAGCAACTGAAGTTTCTGATGATTTTACATCTGGAATTTATAATGCTGAAGATATAAAATTTAATGTTACAGGAAGAACTATTAAGTCAATTATATATGATAGTTCACCATATACGGTAAGAGGTTGGTTTGAACTTGTTGCTATTACTTGCAAAATATTATTTGATATTGATAAAAAGAAAATGAATACATTAATAAAGCAAAACAAAATTCACAAATCAACATTTAAATATTCTTATTATTTTGGAAAGGATCCTATATTATGCCAAGAAGATAAGTATTTAGTTAGCCCATATTATTTAGAAAATGCAGATTTTTTCGTTGAATCTGCTTTGAGTGCAAATAGAGCTGTATTTTATACTCTTGAATTAATAAAGGAATATGATTTAATTGGTAAATTCAAGCTTGAAATTGAATAGATTTTTATTTGCTTTATGAATCTAATAATAGATTTTCATATTTTGATTCACGAAAATCGTTTTTAAAGCTATTTTATAGGGAAAGGTATATTCCTTATAGGGTAGCTTTTTTTATTGCTTTGAATTTTTAGACAAAAAAATAATCGCCATTAAGCGATACCGACACAATTTATATTTCTTAAAAATGGGGGCAAAAGTCCCTAGGACTTTTCTAATGAAAAAATTTTTTATACGTTTCTTTTAGACACTTCTTCAAGTCTTTCAAGAGCCAAAGTTAGTGAGTACATCAGAGATGGATGCCTTCCATCATATTCTGGGAATAATCGATAAAACTTCTCTTTATCGACAGAATTATCCATTGCATTTAATGCATTTATAATTCTTTTTCTTACTTGCTTTTGTGTTATTCCTTCTTCTTTAGCAATCATTTCAAATGCTGCATCACATTGTCTAGGAGACAATTCGTTTTCAAATAAGAAAAGTAGAGTACTAATGAAGTAATCTGTTCCTTTGATATGCATATTAAAATTCAATTTTCTAGCTACAACTCTTACAAGTTTTTTATAATCCTTTGTAGCTATACATTCATCAATTATTGCAGATCCTTTGTACATTACTGATTCCTGTATATTAGGAACATTTTCATTTGTGAGTAACGTTATCTGCTCATGTTGTGGAGCAGATTTTCTTAAATCTTCAATAATTCTCAACTCACACCTCATAATTATAACCCTCAACACTTATAAAACTGCTAATTTGCAGAAAAAGGGACAAAGTTTTGACTTTTTCTACAAATAAATTGAATATGCCCAAATAAATCTGTAGTAATTTTTTTAATAATAATCTGAATTATATCAGCATTTTTATAAAAAGTCTAGTAGTATCAAGGAAATTGAGTCATTTTGACACGCTTTTTTCATCGACTTTTCTCGACATAATGTAACATTAGTGGGTACAAATTTGGGATAAAAAATGGGAATAAATCTGGTAATAAAAATGGGTGTAAATTTGGGTATAAATCTGGGAATTATTTTAGTAATAAATTTGGTATCTAATCTGGGATTTTGTGGGAATTTGTGGGAATTTTTATACGAGCTGTTTTTATTTATTATATTATCGCCTCAAGGTTGATGGTTAGCAATCAACTAGAGGTGTAGTACGAAAGAATTTATTAGTGTACGAACGATAATTCTTATACTTTTAGGCTGTTTGCTAACCAAAAATCTATGAGAGGAGGAAAATGTATATTGTACATCTCTTTTTGAGAGCTTTCTGATCAATCAAATTTTGATTGAAAGAGGTGTATTTTATGCTTTATAGAGAGTATAAAAAACTATTTTTTGAGTATTGTGATTCCGAGATTACTAAAGAGTTGTACAGGACTAGGAAAAGAGACAACTATATTAATGGCAAGTGGAGAAGCTTATGTACGCTTGACCAAAGAGCAGAAGAAGATTCAACCGAAAATGTTGTCGACTTACTTGTTGGAGAAGTTGACATCAATATTGAACCCCTTTTGCCCCTTATTGAAAATGTTACTGACGAGCGTATTGTCAGACTATTTAAGAAACTACTTTCTGAAAAAGAACAGAAAGTAGTTTCTTTGCGTTTAAAGTACAAAGTACCAATGAAAATAATTAACGAGCTTATCAATACTACCAGGAAGCAAACTTCTACAAGAATATTTAATACTGCCATTGAAAAGTTAAAAAATGAAGTTGATAAGACGAAAGGAGAGTAAGGTGTTATGGAATTTGATGAAAAATTATACTGGCTTTTTATTAAAGCTTGTTTAGGAAACGGAAATGCAAAGTGGGAGGTTATCGATTATTATACTCCTAGAATTAAAGAATTATGTAATGGAGATAGAGATATGGAACACAATATGATGCTTTCAATTTATGAACTCTTTGATGTGATGTTAAAAAACTTTGAATTATATTTCAAAGAAGTTAACGAAAAGTAGATTGTTCAAAGTATTGATTTTGCGTGATTTCTAAAAAAGTTGCCATTGATGATGAAAATAAAGTTAGAAAATTTTCAGATTTGATGGCAACTTTTATATGTTTTGAATCGTGATTTACTTAGGGGGGATAAAAATATTTCCTTCTAAAATTGCTTTAAGTTTTTAAAGCAATGAATGTATTGCACATTGAAAACTGAATAGAGGAACAAAGAGGTACGTTACCTACAAGCCCAAGAGTGGAAAGCCAGAAGAACTTCCGTTATCAGCTTAAATAAGCTCGTGACAGATAACAAAGGAATATAACGAATAAAAAATTACCGATGGTAAGGTAATCGGCGATGATCTTGTAGGGAAAATAATGATACTTTGAAGTCTATGTACGGAATCCGTCTTGAATGGGGGAAGGGGATTAGCAAAAAGTCCACCTATGTGATGTTTACTACATCAGCTTCTTTTGTTCTGGTTTTTATAAATAGTATTGAATTTATTGGAAAGGAATTTTAAATATGGGATTTGTTGTTGGAATTATGATTGGATGGACAATCATTGCTTACATATTAATACTTGCTGGAAGTAAATCTAAAACTGAAGAAGAAAGAAGATATGAAGATGAGGAGCAGATGGAATGGATTAGAAAGAATGTAAGAGGTGGTAAGAATGGTAATAGATGAAAGAACTCAAAAGGCAATTGATAAAGCAGTAATAAAGTCATTATTTAGAATGCTTTATTTAGATGATCTAGTTGATAGAGAAGAATATGACAGATTATTAGAATGCACGGATAAAAAATTTGAAGATAATTATTATATTAAGAATATTTGTTAAAATACCATGAATATTTATTGACATTTCATATACATTTGGAGTATAATATGTATATGAAATGGCGAGGTGATATTATGAGCAATAATGCTATGGATAAATCTGAAATCTTATTTTTTAACAAGCTAAAAAAGTATAATATGAATAGGTATAATTTAAGGGAAAAGGTTGCTAATGGTGATATTGTAAGGATTATGCACGGTGTATATGCTAATCCTGACAAAGATATTAATGAATTTTGGCTTTTGGGACAAAGATACAAAAATGGTATTTTTTCCCATAATACTGCTTTATATTTTCATAATATGACGGATAGAACCCCATTACATTATGATATGACTTTTCCAAGCAATAATAGAGTTAAAAATGAGTCGTTAAAAGTTCATTATATAAAAAAAGAACTTCATCAGTTAGGATTAACGAAGCTAAAGCTAAATGATGATTTGGAAATTCAAGTATATAATATAGAAAGAACAATTTGTGATATTATTAGAGACAGAAATAAGATTGATCCACAAATATTTAATAATGCTATGAAAGAATATCTTAAGAGAAAAGATAAAAACCTAAAACGATTATATGAATATGCAAGAAAATTCAAAATAGATAAAATATTAGAAAAATATATGGAGGTTTTACTATAAATGAAAAGAAATGTTACTAGCTTAAAGGCTATTATTAATAATATTGCTAAAGATAATAAGATATCTGCTCAATCTGTTTTACAAACATTTATGTTAGAACGATTATTAGAAAGGATTTCTATTTCCCAATATAAAGATAATTTTATATTAAAAGGTGGCATGCTTATTTCAGCAATGCTTGGAATTGATAGTAGAACAACAATGGATATGGATACTACAATAAAAGGTATTCCTTTAAATGAAAAAGAAATAGAGAAGATATTACAAGAAATTTGTAAATTAGATATAGATGATGATGTTAGCTTTAAGCTCAATAAAGTTGAACCAATAAGAGAAGATGATGATTACGGAGGATTTAGAGCAACTTTTGAAGCAAATTATCAAGAAAAAATGCCTGTTATATTGAAGATAGATATCACAACTGGAGATAAGATTACATACAAAGAAATTAAATATTCTTTTAATTTGATGCTAGAAGATAGAAAAATTGAAGTATGGTCATATAATTTGGAGACTATTATAGCAGAAAAGTTTGAAACTATAATCAGTAGGGGAACATTAGGAACTAGAGTTAGAGATTATTATGATATTTATATGTTATTGAAAACACAAAGTAATAACATTGACTTTAAAGTATTAAATGAGGCGATAAAACGAACTGCAGAGCATAGAAATTCGACTGAAACAATTGAAAAATGGCAAGATGTAGTAAAAGTTTTGCAAGAAAGTGATACAATGAAAAAACAATGGGATAGATATAAAAAGGATAATTTCTATGCAGAAGGTATAGAGTATACGGATCTAATAGAAGGAATAAAACGAATAGGAAGAACTTTATAAATACTGAAATTTTACGATGAGAAGTTGATTTAACAGTCAGCTTCTTTTTTGTTGTCACAAAATTATAAATAAATGTAAATAGAAATGCAAATGTGTTAAGAAAATAAAATGCTTTACACATTTATCATTACAAGAAAATAAAAGTATAGTTCACATAAAATCTTTTGAAAGGGGATGTATTAAATATGAAAAGAAAAGTTGCTATTTATGCAAGAGTATCTACAGAACATGAAGCACAACTTTCTGCTTTGGAAAATCAAATTCAAGATTATAATGATTTATTGGCAAAACATCCTGAATGGGAACTATATGATAAATACATTGATGAAGGAATTACAGGTACTTCTGTAAAAAAGAGAAAAAATTTTATGCGAATGCTAAAAGATGCAGAAAAAGGATGCTTTGATCTGATAATAACTCGTGAGGTGTCAAGATTTGCAAGAAATACTGTAGATACACTTCAAGAAACAAGAAAACTAAAGAAAATGGGTGTTGAAGTATTTTTTAAAGAAGATAATATATGGACACTTAATGATGAGGATGGAGAATTAAGACTTACTATTATGGCTACACTTGCTCAAAATGAAAGTAAAAAAACATCTCAAAGAGTTAAAGCTGGTATGAAAATATCATATGAAAATGGAGTAGTTTATGGGACAGGAAACATACTTGGATATGATAGAGTTGGAAAAGAAATGGTTATAAATAAAGAACAGGCAGAAACAGTTAAGATGATATTTGAACTTTATTTAAAAGGATATGGTAGTAAGAAAATAGCTGATCATCTTGAAAAGCTTGGAAGATTAACTGCTACAGGTTTAAAAAAATGGGATTGTACATCAATTAATAGAACATTAAGAAATCCATTTTATTGTGGAACTATTGTATATAGAAAAAGCTATGTGCCAGATTTTTTAGAGCAAAAAACAAAGAAAAATATTGGTGAAGTTGAACAAGTTATTGTTGAAGGAAAACACGAACCAATTATTTCTAAAGAAGATTTTAAAAAAGTACAAGAAGAATTGGATGCAAAAGCGAAATCTAAACTTGATAGTAATCCTAAAGGTTGTGGTGTGAGAGTGTCTGTTTGGAGTAAAAAACTTCTTTGTAGTTGTGGAAATCATTATAATAAAAGTGTTTATCACAAGTATGACACATATAAAACGTATAACTACCTTTGTTATAATCAAAAAAATAATGGCTCTTATGATAATAGAAAAAAGAAGGGATTGGATACTACTGGAGCTTGTAGTACTCCATATGTTCAAGAATGGAAATTAGTTTTAATGGCTAATATTATTTTTACAAAGCTATTAAAAGATAAAGAAAGACTAATAGAAATTTGCAACAGTATTGTGAATGAAGCCATAAATAAAAAGAAAACTATGACAGAATCAGAATTTAATGAGGAAAATGTTGGTAAAAGAATTAATGCTAATTGCATTAAAATTGATAACTTACTTGATATGTGCCTTAATGGTTACATTAGTAAGGACGAGTATAAGAAAAAAAGAGAAGAGATTGAAAAATCTAATGTGGAACTTATGGAAATGAAAAAGAAATTTGAAATAGAAAATAACATTGCTGACGAAAGTGTTAAAGATAGAGTAAAACGATTATGTGGTAGTATTAAAGAAAGATTAAAAGATAATAATCAAACCTCTCTTGAACAATTAGTTGAAGATTTAGTAGATACAATAATTGTTCATAATGAACACTTCGAATGGAAATTGAAAATTATAGATGATAAAAAAGCTAATAACAAAGAAATATTATTTACAAGATTGTCGATTACAAAAGATGATGTAGATAATTATTATGAAAAGAAAATAATCAATGAAAGAGGAAGAATATACCAACCAATTCTGGCAGACATTTTTATATAAAATATTATATGATAAATTCAATATTATTTTGAAAATAGCTTAAATGAGATAATTTTTTTTATGACGGTTTTGAAAATAATTCTATGGTCAGTAATTTGCCGACCATAAATTCTCCTAAAAAAACACCTCGCCTTCCAGTTTGGCTGTAACACAAGCGGCCATAAAAGCGGACCAAGAGTAAGGAAAAATTAATAAGAAAAAAGGGCAAAAAGAGCATTTTTGCTCTTTTTTTGTTGCTCAAAAAAGAATTAATAATTAAAGAAAGGAGAGCAAACTATTGTACTTTTAAAGTCATTTTTAAAGAATTTATCTCAAGGAGCAAGGCTTGAGTATATGAAAGAATTTAGACACATGTCAAAAGATGAAGTTATTTTAAAAAACAAATGAGAAAAATTTTAAAAATCTAAAGATATTAAGAATAAATGAGTTAATAATGAAAGGAGAATGAACTATGATGTTTCTAAAGCCATTTTTGAAGAATTTATCTCAAGGAGCAAGGCTTGAATATGCGAGAGAATTTAGACATATGTCTAAAGATGAAGTTGCAGACTATTTTGGATTTGGAGGTGAATGCAAAACCAGAAGTATTAGTAGATATGAAAATAATAGTAGGGTCCCTCATAATGGAAAACTTAAAGATTTTGCAAAATTATACAATGTTAATATAAATGCTATAAAAGAGTTTGATTACAATAATCCAATAGATACTATTTATATGTTTATGTGGCTAGAGGAACAATTTCCTTATTATGAATTAACAATAAATGACGATAAATGTAGAGGAACAGCTTATAATATGAATGTTCAAAAGGGAATTCAAATATGGAAAGAAATGAGGGCAAGAAGGGATAATAAGGAAATATCAGATGAAGAGTATATCGAATGGAAA